>NZ_JBFAKG010000115.1:0-26817 GCF_040655595.1 Saccharopolyspora sp. NPDC050389 | reverse complement strand
CACGCCAACCTCCAACGGATGCGCCAGATCATCCACGACTGCGGCGGAGCCACCGCCGGAGCCGACGCCCTCGAAAACCACCTGAACTGACCACGGCAACGCGTTAGCCGCCGTTGGGCACCCGCGTCAGAACACGCCGAGGTGCCCACCGGCGGCCCGGCATGCGTCAGGGCGTCGTCCAGGGCTGGAGCTTCTCGGGATTGCGCACCGCCCAGATCTGCGTGATTCGGTCGCCCGCGATGTCCAGTGCCATCACCACCGAGGTGACGCCGTCGTGCTGGACCACCAGACCGGGCTGACCGTTGACCGTTCGCTCCAGGATCGTCTGATCGGGCACCTTGCCGGCGATGCCGATCAAATAGCACGCGATCCGCTCGCTGCCTCCGATGGGGCGGGGCGCGGCGTTGACCAGGCCGCCGCCGTCGGCGATCGCCATGGCATCGGGGTCGAGCAGGCCGATGAGGGCATCGATGTCCTTGGCCTCCCACGCCTGCTTGAAGTCCCTGACGATGTCGGCGCGCTGGGCGGCCGGAGTCGCCGGAGCGCGCGACGCGCGAATGCGTCGGCGGGCCGAGGAGGCCAGCTGACGGCACGCCGCCGGGCTCCGGCCGACGATCTCCGCCACTTCGGCGAAGGAATAGCGGAAGACGTCGTGCAGGATGAACGCGACGCGCTCGGCCGGGGTCATCGATTCGAGCACGACGAGGAACGCCATGTTGACCGACTCGTCGAGCGTCACCCGGTCCGCAGGGTCTGCGATGCCGCCCGATCGCCCACCGAACCACTCCGCGTGATCGGGTAGCGGCTCCGGGATCCATTCGCCCACGTAACTCTCGCGCCGCGCCCGTGCCGACCCGAGCAGGTCGAGGCAGATGCGGCTGGCGACCTTCGTCAGCCAGCCGCCCGGGGATTCGATGGCCCCCTGCTGCTGCCGGGACATCGCGTACCAGCGGGTGTAGGCCTCCTGCACGACATCCTCGGCGTCGGCCAGGGAACCGAGGAGCCGGTACGCGAGATTGATCAGCTGACGCCGCTCGCTCATGATCGCGCTCAGGCTCGGATCGAGCCGGCCGTCACCGGACTCGGATTGGGTCCTCATGGTCTCGCCGCTCCCTTGGCCGCATCTTCCGTCACCAGTCCGACGACACAGCCCCCCGGAATGTGACGTGACACGCCGGCCTCACATTCCGGGGCGTTGTCTCGTCGGACTTGCTGAGGGCGAACACCGTCCCGCGTTCCGCCAATGCGGTGTGACGGCTAAGAAACGAAATGGAGACCACTATGGACACCCGTCTCGACTTCCTCGGCAACCCTGTCGGGGGCAAGTTCCTGAAGTACGTAGTCTCGGCGGCCAAGGTGGCCGCGGACTCGACGCTGCCGGCGGCGACGCAGGAACTGGTCAGGATCCGCTCCAGCCAGATCAACGGCTGCGGCCGCTGCATCGACATCCACACCAAGGAGGCCGCGCGAGCGGGGGAGACCTCGACGCGCATCAACCTGGTCGCGACCTGGCGCGAGGCCACGGTGTTCACAGACGCCGAGCGCGCCGCCCTGGAACTGGCGGAGCAGGCCACCCGCATCGCCGATGCGGCCGGCGGTGTCACCGACGAGGCCTGGGCGAATGCCGTCGAGCACTACGACGAGGACCAGTTGGCCGCCCTGGTGGCCGTCATCGCCCTCAACAACGCGTTCAACCGCGTCAACGTCGTCGTCCAGACGCCCGCCGGCGACTACCAGGCCGGCCAGTTCGGGTGATCAGGACAGACGGAAGCACGGGTGGCTGGACACCCCGTCTTCGGGTGTCCAGCCACCCGCTGGGACGAACGCCGAAGGAAGGAAACCAGTGACCGAAATTCAGGCCATCGTCGACCGCTTCGAGATCGAAGCGCTGCGCGACGAGTTCACCGACGCCGGGATGATGCGCGACTACGACCGCTTCAAGTCGCTGTTCACGCAAGACGGCGCGCTGCGGATGCCCCACATCAACGTCGAGCTCATCGGCCCGGAGGAAATCCGTGCCGCGGTCCAGCGGCTGCAAGGGCTCTGGGACTTCTTCGTGCAAACCGTGCACCCCGGCGCGGTCCGGCTTGAAGGAGACACCGCAACCGGCCGCGCGTACATCGCAGAATTCGGGCGCATGCGCGACGGCAGCTCGCACCTGAACTACGCCATCTACCACGACCGCTACCAGCGGACCCCGGACGGCTGGAAGTTCGCGGAGCGCGTCTACGAGGTCAGATATCTCGACACCACTCCGCTGGCGGGCTCGGCGCCAGGAGGCCGTGCGCGAATCGCGGCCGGCCCGGAACCGACGGAATAGCCACCTCTTCCCGGGGAGTGACCGAACATGCCAACGACGACCAAGCTCAGCGAGCTCACCGGCGACTACGTCCTCGACACCGCCCGCACCCGGATCGGGTTCGTCGCCCGGCACACGATGGCCACCAGGGTGCGCGGGCAGTTCGACGAGTTCGACGGCACCGCGCGCCTCGACGGCGACCGCCCGTCGAAGTCCTGCGCACGGCTGACGATCCAGGCGAAGAGCATCGAAACCCGCAACCGGCAACGCGACGACCTGCTGCGCGGCACGTTCCTGGACACCGACGACCACCCGGTCATCACCTTCACCACGGCCGAGGTGAAACAGCTCGACGAGACCCATTTCAAGGTCACCGGCGACCTGGCCCTCCGCGGCGCGACCAAACCGGTCACCGTGGACGTCGAGTTGACCGGCGCCGGCAACGACCCGCAGGGCAACTTCCGGGTCGGCTTCAAAGGCAGCGCCACGATCAACCGCAACGACTGGGGTGTGAACTGGAACGCCGCGACCGCGGTCATGGTCAGCCCCAAGGTGACGCTGGAGTTCGACATCGCCGCGATCCGGCAGGGCTCCGCCTAGCGCCGCCCGCCGGACTGCCAGTTGTGCACCTCGATGCCGGCGTAACGGTCCGGGGTCAGGATGGCGCGTGCCGCGTCCGGGCCGGACGCCCGGACCAGCGCCGCCGTGCCCAGCCAGGCGCTGCCGTCGTCGGACAGCAGCGGCCCGTACGCGATCAGGTCGTCCCGGTCGGGCGGCGCGGAGAGGTCGGCGGCCTGCCCCGCGCCGAAGCCGAGCACCAGATACCGGTTGCCGGCGGTCGGGCCGCCGGGGAAATCCCACATCGTGCGCCCCAGCACGTTGCGCCACCGTCGCAGCAGCACATCCCGGTACGCCCCGGCCTGGTAGTTCGGCTCGTCGAAGGCGAACGCGCGCGCAGCCGCGGGATCGGGCAGGTCGACGATGTGCACGCTGCCGGTGGGCGTGTCGCCGTCGAGGGTCGGCCCCCGGGCGATCATCTCGTCGGCGAACCGGTCCATATAGGACCAATGCGCTTCCAGCAGCTCGTCGCGCAGCGCTGCGGAACCGGGCCGGTCGCGGTGGTAGCAGAAGAATTCCATGCCCACAGTCTTCACCCACCAGCAGATCGCCGATCCACCGACGTACGCCAGACCGGTTCACCGGGCGCGGAACGCCACCGCCACGGCAAGCAGCGCCAACACCGCGGCGAGACCGAAACCCGCGAGATACGCCGTGGCCGTCGACCACACCAACCACGCCGCGAACAACGTGCCCGCCACCGCCAGCACCGTCGTGGTGAACAGCGACTCGCTGAGCTGCAACGCCGAACTGTTCACCCCCTGCTCCTGCGGAGCCGACAACCGCAGCGTCAACGTCGACAACACCGGATACACCAGACCCATCCCCAGCGACATCACCGCAAGCCCGCCGATGCACACCACCAGCGGAACCACCGCGAGAACCGTCGTCGCCACCCCCGCCGCCCCCACGGCCAGCAGCACCGCACCCACCACCGGAACCCGGTCCCACGCCGACAGGCGCCCCTGCAGCCACGAACCCGCCAGCCAGCCGACCGCGGTCGTCGTCAGCACCAGGCCCGCCGCAGTGGGGGACAGGCCCCGCTCCCGCGACAACATCAGCGGAACGAACACCTCGGCAGCCGAGAACGCCGCACCCGCGATACCGCGCAACGCCACCACGCTGGGCAACCCCGCCCGGCCCCGGAACGTCCCCGCCGGCAACAACCTCGGCGCGAACACCACCAGCGCCGCCAATCCGGCGACGACCAGCACCACCGACACCCAACCGGCCTGCTGCCCGCCGTATCGACGGCAGCAGCCACGCCCCGGCCAGCATCCCGAAGAACCGCGCCCCCAACGCCTCCGGCAACACATGCCCGACCACCACGTACAGCGCCACCGAGATCAACCCGCCGCCCAAGCCCTGCACGATCCGGCCCGCCACCAGCACCCACATCACCGGCGCCACCCCGGCCAGCAGCAGCCCCGCGGCGAACACCGCGACCCCCGCCCGAAGCGGAACCGCCGGCCCGCGCGCATCGCTCCACCCGCCGGAAACGACCATGCTCACCACACCGGCGGCCGTCGTCCCACCGAAAGCCACCGCATACAGCGACAACCCGTCCAGCGAACGCGCGACCGTCGGCATCGCCGTGGCCACCGCCACGTACTCGAAGGCCACCAACGAGATCAACGTGAGCGCGCCCAGGGTCAACGACCGGTAGCGGCGGGAGAACAAACCTCCCGCGGCAGCGGAATCGACATCGATCGCGGACACGACCACCCCCGGGCGGCTCGGCGAACCAGACCGCCCCAGCGTTCAACCTCCACCGCACTCCAGGTCAAGACGAACACCCGGAATCCCGCCCGCTGCCGGGCCAACCTCCGTCAGACGGCCCGGGCCCGCTTCTTCGGCCGGCGATCCAGCCACAACTGGGCGAGGATCAGCGGAACCACCCAGCCCAGCCACGTCGTCAACCCGCCGATCGTCCACATCAGGTACTGCTCGTTGCCGCCGAAGGTCGTCTCCAACTGCGGTCCCAGCACAACGCCCGCCACCACCGCCCATATCCGGTTGGTCACCGTGGAGACGGTCAGCACGAACGAACGCACCATCCACTTGCGGTGATCACCGAACCGCCGCGCCCGGCCCGCGCGCCAACCTGCGACCGTGCAGCCGAACCACACCAGCCCCAGCAGCACGTTGCTCGCCCGCGCCACCGGCCCGAACGGCGACACCGCGCCGATCACGATCGCCATCACCGCCGCGGGCAGCACCCCGGCGAAGACGTAGGCACGGCCGATCCAGCGGTGCGCCACCGGATACCGCCGCCGGAACGCCGGCCACACCTGGAAACAACAGCTCAGGATCGCCACCGACCCGAACAGCACGTGCGCCACGATCATCGGGTAGTGCGGCGCGAACCCCTCCGCCGGCGGCACCAGCGATGACGCCGGATCCAACGTGAGATATCGCGGTACCGAAACGGCCACGAACGCCACCGCGACCAACGCCAACGGGCCCACCCACGGCCGCTGCCACCACCGCACCGCCCGCGACGACTCCTCCGGAACCAGCGGACGCTCCGTCACCACGCTCATAGACCCACCCCAGAAAAGAGAATGCGTACCCCGTACCTGACGCGTACACCGTATTGGAGGAGTGCTCAAACTGCCGCAAAATAAAGAGCATTCCTCGAAGAAGCCCGAACAGCACTAGTGCATTGAATGAAGAGTCGCAAGGTTTCCTATACTTTCCCGAACCAGTGCACTAGTGCGAAACCGAAAAGGGGAGCGATGACGACCGGACCCCGGCCCCAACCGCCGTACCTGCGCATCGCCGAGGACATCCGCGCCCGCATCGACTCCGGCCGGCTCCGCCCCGGCGACAAGGTGCCCTCGACCCGCCAGATCATCGACGAATGGGGCGTCGCCATGGCAACCGCCACCAAGGTCCTGGCCACCCTGCGCCAGCACGGCCTCGTGCACGCCATCCCCGGCACCGGCACCGTCGTCAGCGACACCACAGCGCACCGCCGCACCCGACCACAACCACGCTCACCCCGAACCGCGACCGAACCCGCCGGCCGGCAACGCATCGTGCACACCGCCATCCGCATCGCCGACCGCGAAGGACGCGCCGCGGTGTCGATGCGCCGCGTGGCCGCCGAACTCGGCGTCGGCACCATGTCCCTGTACCGGCACGTCCCCGACAAGGACGAACTCCTCCGGCTCATGGCCGACACCGCCTTCGCCGAAGCCCCGCTGCCCGAGCCCGGCAGCAGCGGCTGGCGCGCCCGCTTCGAAGAACTCGCCCGCCGGCAATGGGCCACCTACCGGCGACACCCCTGGCTCGCACCGATCGCCCTGAGCTCACTGGCCCAGCCACCGCTGCTGCCCGCCGGCATGGCCCACGTCGAATGGCAACTCGCCGCGCTCGACGGACTCGGCCTCGACCACCGCGACAAACTGCACATCGTCGTCGGCCTCAACGGCTACGTCGGCGGCATCGCCATGAGCCACTCCCTGGAAACCGAGTTCACCCAGGAAACCGGCATCACCATCCAGCAACGCCACGACACCGACGAACCCGAGATGCTGAACCTGCTGAACAGCGGCCACTACCCGCAACTCGCCGCCGCCGCGGCAAGCGGCGTCAGGCCCGACCTGGACGACCTGTTCGAATTCGGCCTGCAATGCCAACTGAACGGCATCGATCGCTACCTCACCCACCACGGCAGCAAGCGCGCGGAAACCAACTACTAGCGGTCTTGATGCTGGTCGCGGCGACGCGTCGTAGGCTGCCGGAATCCCGCTCGGAAAAAAAGTCGGCGGACGTGTCGATCCACGACGTTTCCCGTTCGACCTAGGGGCGAGAGGGCCCCAAGCGGGGGACCCGGATAGCCCAGGGAGACAGAACCGTGAAGTACATGCTGATCATGCGGGCCACCGACGAGTCGTTCGAGGCGTTCCAGGACGTCGACTTCAACGAGATCGTCGAGTCGATGGGGCGGTTCAACGACGAGATGATCCAGGCGGGCGTCCTCGTCGCCGCCGAAGGTCTCGACGACGCCGCTCAGGGCGTGGTCGTCGACTACTCGTCCCAGCCGCCGGTGGTCACCGACGGACCCTACGGCGAGACCAAGGAACTGTTCGGCGGCTACTGGATCGTCGAGGTCGCCTCCAAGGAGGAGGCCGTCGAGTGGGCGAGGCGGGCGCCGATGGCCGGCCCGGGCAGCAAGTGCGAGATCCGCAGGGTCACCAGCATCGACGAGTTCCCGCAGGACAACGAGTGGATCCAGAAGGAGCGGGTTTGGCGCCAGGCGACCGGCCAGCTCTGAGCCCGGACGCGATGGCAGAGCCCACCGGCCGCGACGCGGTCGCGGCGGTCTGGCGGATCGAGTCCGCACGGATCGTCGGCGCCCTGGCCCGGTACACCGGCGACTTCACACTCGCCGAGGACCTCGCCCAGGAAGCGTTGGCGGAGGCACTCGTGACCTGGCCACGCGAGGGCGTTCCGCGCAACCCCGCGGGATGGTTGCTCACCGTCGGCCGGCGGCGCGCGATCGACGCGTTCCGCCGGCGCTCCGCTCTCGACGAGAGGTATGCCGCCCTCGCCCACGGCCTGAGCGAGGGCGGCGTCGCCTCGGGCGCCGATCCAGCGCGCGACGCCGAAGACGTGCTGTGGGATCCGGACCAGATCGACGACGACGTGCTCGCGCTGATGTTCATCTCCTGCCACCCCGTGCTGTCGCGGGAGGCGAGGGTGGCGCTCACCCTGCGAGTCGTCGGCGGTCTCACCAGCGACGAGATCGCCAAGGCGTTCCTCATCCCGACCGCCACCGTGCAGGCCCGGATCACCCGCGCGAAGAAGACCCTCGGGGCGGCCCGGGTGCCGTTCGCGGTGCCCTCGGCCGCGGAGCGGACCGAACGGCTCGGCTCGGTGCTCAGCGTGATCTACCTGATCTTCACCGAAGGGTCCTCGGCCAGCTCCGGCAACGATCTGATCCGCCTCGACCTCGCGCGCGAAGCACAACGCCTCGCGCGGGTACTGACCCGCCTGGTGCCCGACGAACCCGAGGCCTACGGCCTGCTGGCGTTGCTCGAGCTGACCGCGGCGCGTTTCCCCGCCCGCACCGGACCCGACGGCGAGCCGGTGCTGTTGGAGCACCAGGACCGCCGCCGCTGGGACCGCGCCGCGATCCGCCGGGGACGCGCCGCCCTGGCTCGCGCGGAGCAGCCCGGCCGGGGCCTGGGCGCCTACGGCTTGCAGGCGGCGATCGCCGAATGCCACGCCGCCGCTACGTCTGTCGAGGCGACGAACTGGGAGCGCATCGTGCTCCTCTACGAGGCCCTCGGCCGGCTCGCGCCGTCACCGGTGGTCGACCTCAACCGGGCGGTCGCGGTCTGCATGGCCCAGGGACCGGCTGCCGCGCTGCCGATCGTGGACGAACTGGTGGCCGCCCAGGCGCTGCCCAATTCGCACCTGCTGCCCAGCGTCCGCGGGGAACTGCTCACCCGCTTGGGACGCACCGACCAGGCACGCACCGAACTGCAAACCGCCCTACGGCTGTGCGGCAACAAGCGCGAACGGGCCGTGCTCGAGCGCAAACTCGCCGACCTCGACTGACCGGCCCACGGGATGTCCTCGCGCAGACACCACTCGACCGTCCTGGAAACTGTTCGCGGCCAAGGCGAAACGGCATCCAGCGCCGCTGGAATCCCAGTACCGTCGGCGCAACGCTCAGGGGAGCGAAGCCACCGGCGACGAGGAGATCGGGTGCCCATCGCACGCAGCAACGGATTCAGGATCGCCTACGAAGTCACCGTGGACGGGCCGCCGCTGCTGCTGCACCCAGGCATGTTCCAGACCGGTGCGCACTGGACCCGAACCGGCTGCACCACGACCCTCGCTGCCACCCACACGGTCATCACCGTGGACCCGCTTGGCCTCGGAGCCAGCGACGCCCCGCACGACCCCGCGGCCTACACGCTGACCCGGCGCGCCGACTACGTCACCGCCGTGCTCGACGCCGTCGGCGCGACCAAGGCCGCGTTCTGGGGCTACTCGCTGGGAGCACTCACCGGCTACGCCGTCGCCGTGCACGCCCCCGAACGTCTCACCCGGCTCGTCGCCGGGGCCTTCGACCCCATCGACGGATTCCGCTCCGCGATCGCCCCGGCGCTCCGCCACCTCGGCCTGCCGGCCGACACCGACCCCTACCCGTTCATGCACCAAGCGGCCACCGCCGACCCCGCGCTGGCCGCCGTGATCGACGCCGCAGACCCCGCCGCGCTCCGCGCGAACTTCCAGGCCTTCGCCCACGAACCCGGCCGGCACGCCGAACTCGCCGCCACCGGCGTCCCGATGCTCATGTACGCCGGCACCGCCGACTTCTGGCACGAACCGATGCGAACCTTCGCGCAGCAGACCGGCACCGAGTTCTTCTCCTTACCCGGCGCCGACCACCAAAGCGGCTGGGACAGGGCCGCCGACGCGCTGCCCCGCGTCCTGCCGTTCCTCGCCGAAGACCACCGGGCCTGAGGAACCTATGATCCGATAACGCTGCCGCGGGAACGGGGTTTGTGACGGATCTTGTGAGCCGTCGCCGCATTTCCGAGGCACACCCGCGCTGTTCTGCCGACAGTGAAGACCGGCCCGACCGGGCTCGATGATCACTACAGTCCAGCCTCATGACGACGGTTACAACACGCACGGTCGAGTACCCGGCCGACGGCCTAACGATGATCGGGCACCTCGCGCTCCCGGCCGGTGTCGACCGCCGGCCCGCAGTCCTGATCGGGCCAGAAGGGACGGGTCTGAACGACTTCCAGCGCCGCCGGGCCGACGCCCTCGCCGAACTGGGGTACGTGGCGCTGGCCTTCGACATCAACGGCGGGCGCTGGTTCACCGACCCCGAGGAGATGCTGGCGCACACGACCCCCCTGCTCGCCGACCCCGACCGGATGCGGGGCATCGGCCACGCGGCGCTCGACGTGTTGCGCGCCGAACCGCGGACCGACCCCGACCGGATCGCCGGCGTCGGCTACGGCACCGGGGGCGCAATCGTGCTGGAACTCGGGCGCGACGGCGTCGACCTGCGCGCGATCGGGACAGTCAACGCACTGACCACGGGCCGACCGGGCGAAGCGGCGCGCATTCGCTGCCCGGTGTGGGCCGGGGTCGGGTCGGAAGACCCGATCATGCCGCCCGCGCAACGGGACGCGTTCACCGCCGAGATGCAGGCCGCGGGCGTCGACTGGCGCCTCGTGGTCTACGGCGGCGCCTTGCACGCCTTCCACCACCCGCCGGTCGACCAGACCGTGCTCCCCGGCATCGGCTACCACCCACGGCACGCGCAGCGAGCCTGGCGCGACGTCGTCGACCTGCTCGCCGAGTGCCTGCCCGTGACGGAGTGATCTGGTCGGCAACCGCGATTCCGGGCCGCGAACCAAGCCGGCCGACCGCCGACGCGCTGCCCCGCGTCCTGCCGTTCCTCGCCGAAGACCACCTAGCCTGAGGAAACCTATTCGCCCGGTTCCTCGCCGACCACACCGTCGGCCTGCTCGCGCAGCACATCGATGTGCCCCAGATGACGCGCGGTCTCCTCGATCAGGTGCAACACCACCCACCGCAACGACAGGTCGCGCAGCGCCGAAACCTCATCCAGCGATCCCGCCGCCCGCAGCACCTCGTCACAACGCGCGGACTCCGCGGTGTACTCGGCGAGCAACTCGGCCATCGGCACCCCGTCGGGCACCTTCAGATCACCGTCCGGATCGGCATCCGACCAGTCGAAGACCAATCCCGTCTCACCGGCGAAAACCCGCCGGAACCAGGAACGCTCCACATTGGTCAGATGACGCACGAGGCCCGGCAAAGTCAAACCCGTCGGCGTCGCCACCGACCGCAACACCGCATCCGAGGCACCCGAAACCTTCCACACGACCAGATCGCGCTGCCGCTGCAGGAAACTCAGCAACGCCGTGCGCTCATCACCGTGATGCGCAGGCGCAGTCATGCCGAACCGGATACCACTCACCCCGAAACCCCGTAGAAAAAGAAGACGGGTGCGGAAGGCGAGTCCGCACCCGGCGCCGGCCTCACCGCGAGGCCATCAACTCGTCGAACGACGGGAACCGCTCCGCGGTGTCCGTGGCGCAGAAATCGCCCACCCAGCCGTCCTCGTCGTGGAAGAACCGGATCGCCACGAAATCCGGCCGCGTCCCCATGTCGAACCAGTGCGTGGTGTTGGCCGGCACGCTCAGCAGGTCACCCGCCTCGCACAGCACCCCGTACACCTTCTCGCCGATGTGCAGGTAGAAGACCCCGGCGCCGCGGGCGAAGAACCGGTCCTCGTCATCGTCGTGGGTGTGCTCGGACAGGAACTTCTCCCGCGCCGCTTTCGCCTGCTGCGCCCACTCCGCATCACCGTCGCGGGGCGCCATCACCGCCGCGTCCACCTTGATGTAGCCCTCGGCGTCGATGACCCGGTCGACCTCCGCGCGGTACGCGGCCAGCACGTCATCGGCGGAA
Source organism: Saccharopolyspora sp. NPDC050389 (assembly GCF_040655595.1). Classification (NCBI taxonomy): domain Bacteria; kingdom Bacillati; phylum Actinomycetota; class Actinomycetes; order Pseudonocardiales; family Pseudonocardiaceae; genus Saccharopolyspora; species Saccharopolyspora sp. NPDC050389. Next base: position 15,422 of record NZ_JBFAKG010000115.1, on the reverse strand, counting down.
GCGTCCACCGCCAGCTCCTTGAGCTCCCAGCGCTCGAACCGCACCCCGAACTGCTTGAGGACATCCGCGATCCGCTCGCCGTCCTCCGTGCGCAACTCCACCGTGCCGGGATCGGTGTCCGGCCACACAGTCAGCAACGTCATGCCAAACCCTCCTGGAATCCGTTCGTGGCCAAGGCGAACTGGAACAGCCAGTCCAAGCATTCCGTGCGGTGCCGCGCCTGCGCCAGATCCCGGCCCCAAACGTACAAGCCGTGCCGGGCCACGATCACCGCCGGCGTCGCGGCGTCGAAACCCGCCTCGAACGCATCACCCAACACGCCCATGTCCTGGCTGTTGGGCACCACCGGCACCGTCATCACATCGTCGTCGCGGCGCCCGAGACCCTTGAGCATCTCCAGATCCCGCAGCACCACACCGCCGGGCCAGCGCTGCCCGGCCACCACCGACGAGAGCATGTGCACGTGCACCACCGCACCCGCACCGGCCACCGCCGCGATCCGCGCGTGCAACCCGGCCTCCGCCGAGGGCCGCTGCGCGGGATTGGGCTGATCGGGCACCGCCGCCCCGGCGGAGTCCACGACCACCACGTCCTCGCCGGTCAGCTCGCCCTTGTCCAGGCCGCTGGCCGTCACCGCCAGCCGCAGCGGCTCCCGCTGCAACGTCACCGACAGGTTGCCGGAGGTGCCGCGCATCCAGCCCAGCCCCGCCATCCTCGCCGACTCCGCGGCCAACGCCGCCCCGGCCTGCTCCAGACCGACGCTCACACGATCACCTCAAGCTCAACATCGTCGAAAGTGGACACCACCGGATGCGACCCGAAATCGGCGTCCGCGAACGGCTCCTCGGCCCGGGCCACGCCCACGGTCCGCCAGCCCGCCGCCGCGGCGGCATCCAGCTCCGCTGGCACATCCGAGAAGAACACGATCTCGGCCGCGGCCGAGCCCAGCCCCGCGGCGATCGCGTCGTAGGAGGCGCGTTCCCGCTTCGGCCCGGCGTTGACCGTGTCGAAGTGGTGCGAGAAGAGCCCCCGCAGATCACCGGAGGTTGTGTTGGAGAACGACGCGACCTGCCCGGCCACCGAACCCGAGGAGAACACCGCCAGCCGCAGGCCCCGGTCCAGCCAGGACCGCAACGCCGGCACCACGTCCGCGAAGTAGTCGGTGGTCAGCTCCCCGCGGGCGTACCCGTCGGCCCAGATCAACCCCTGCAACGTCTTCAACGGGCTGGCCTTGCGGTCGGCGTCCATCCAGCCGTGCAGCACCGCCACCACCTCGGCGGTGCCGGCGTGCGCGCCCAACCCGGCGTCGGCCTTGACCTGCGCCACCGCCTCGGCGACCACCGGATCGTCGCCGTGCGCCTCGATCCACGGCCCCAGCCGCGGCCGCGCGTAGTCGTAGAGCACCACGTGCACCTGGCTGGTGGCGGTCAACGTTCCCTCGATGTCCAGCACGACCCACCTGGCCGCGACCCGCACGCTCACGGTGCCGTCTCCCGTTCCTCGTTCCAGTACTCGTGCACCCGATCCGGCCCGAACGCGCCCCGGTCGGTCACCACCGTGGTCACGAACCGCGGATCGGTGACGTCGAAGGCCGGATACAGCCCCCGCACCCGCTCGCTGGCGCTGCGCCGCCCCAGGGTGTGCAGCACCTCGTCGCCATTGCGGAACTCGATCGGCACGTCCGCGCCGGTGGCCGAGGCCGGATCCGGGGCGTGGCACAACGCGTGGAACGGCACCCCGAAGGCGTGCGCGGCCGCGGCAAGCTGCAACGTCCCCACCTTGTTGATCACGTGCCCGTCCATGGTGACCCGGTCGCTCGCGGTCACCAGCACGTCGATCTCGCCCGCCCGCATCAGCGACGCCGGCATGCCGTCGGTGACCAGCGTCGTGTCCACGCCCATCTCCGCCAGCGTCTCCGAGGTCAACCGCGCACCCTGCAGGTACGGGCGGGTCTCGGTGCACACGAACGACGGCTGCTTGCCCATCTCCAGCGCCGCCTCGACCAGCCCCACCAGGTACAGATCGCCCCAGCAGTGCGTCAGGACCCGGGCCCGCTCCGGCAGCAGCGCCGCACCGGCGCGCCCCATCTCGCGGCTGCGCCGCCGGTAGTCGTCGTCACCGGCCCGCGCGCCGGCCAGCGCCGCGGCGGCCACGTCATCGCCACCGGCGTCCACCGACGACATGACCCACTCCACGGCCTTGCGCGGCTGGTCGTTGGTCGGGCGAGTGGCGATCAACCGGTCACCCGCGGCCCGCAGCCGCTCACGCGCGATGTCCGGATTCTGCCCGGCGGTCTCCCGCGCGGCCAGCACCATGCCCCACAACACCGCGAAGTACGGCCCGGAGGACTGCGTCACCATGTCCTCGATCGCCGCGGCGACCTCCTCGACGGTGCGGGCGTGCACCCACCGGTGCTCGAACGGGAACACCCGGCGATCCAGGATGTGGACCCCGTCCTCGGCCAGCCGCACGCTGTCGGCCAGCGTCGGCAACCCCGGATGTGCGGCAGGTGGCGGCATCGAATCCTCTCAACGGCGTTCGGATAGCAAGGTGAACAGGTTTTCACCAGGGTATCGATCCGGGTTCGGGCACCGGCAACACGATCCACATCCCGGGATATGAGATTTGCTAGGGTGCCGGTACCGACCATGATCGGACGGTGAGCGGCCCGGCGACACCAGGACCGCACCGACACCGGGACCGCGCCGCCGCCCACTCCGGGATGTCTCCCGATGGCCGCGCCGATGCCGAGTCGAGCCCCGCGTCCGACCCCACGCCACGTCACGCGAGCGCCCGGCCGCGCGCCCGGGCGCGACATCCTGGAGGTCAACCGGTGATCGACTCCCGGCCCACCGAGACCGGCCCCGTCCTGCGGGTCGCCGACATCGACGTCGTCCGCGACGGCAATTACCTGCTGCAGTCGATCTCGCTGGAGGTCCACCGCGGCCAGCACTGGGCGCTGCTGGGCGCCAACGGAGCAGGCAAGAGCACCCTGCTGAACCTCCTCGGCGCCGTCAGCCACCCCACCCGCGGCTCGGTCGAGGTCCTCGGGCACCGGCTCGGCCGGGTCGACATGCGGCAACTGCGCTCCTACGTCGGCCACATCAACCCGCGTCACCCCCTGCAGAGCCCGCTGCGGGTCCGCGACGTCGTGCTCACCGGCGCCACCAACACCACCGAACCGATCCCGCGCTGGCAGCCCACCGACGAACAATCCCGGCAGGCCGACCGCCTGATCAGCATGCTCGGCATGGGCGGCAAGACCGACGCCCGCTGGAACACCCTCTCCCAGGGCGAACGCGGCCGAACCCTCATCGCCCGCGCCCTCATGCCCGTCCCGCGGCTGCTGCTGCTCGACGAACCCGCCACCGGCCTCGACCTCGCCGCCCGCGAACAGCTGCTCACCAGCCTCGACGCGCTGCGCGCCGAACACCCCGAACTGGCCACCGTGCTGGTGACCCACCACCTCGAAGAACTCCCCGCCAGCACCACCCACGCCATGCTGCTGCGCGAAGGCCGCTGCCTGGCCGCCGGGGGAGTGGACGAGGTGCTGACCACCGACGAGGTCAGCAAATGCTTCGACCACCCGGTCCGCATCACCCGAACCGACGGCCGCTGGCACGCCCGCGCCGACCGATGACCACCAGCACCTCGTGCGCTAAGCCCGCAGCGGACCTGGTGAGCGGCTGACAGGGCGTCGGCCGGACGGCCGCGAAGTCTTCCCCCAGATAACGCCACCAGGAGAACACGACCTTCCATGGTTGGCGATGGATGCGGTTTGGTGGCCCGGATCCAACGCCAAGGCACGCGAGACTGCGGGCATACATTGCGATCATGCGAAGCGCAGTGATCGATTCCCAAGGGACCTTCCAGCTGGAGCAGCGCCCAGAACCGGTCGCGGAACCGGGGGACGTGGTGGTCCGGGTGCGGGCCGCTGGACTCAACGCCGCTGACCTGCAGCAGGCACGAGGGGACTACCCGGCGCCACCTGGATGGCCGGCCGACGTGCCCGGCCTGGAGGTCGCAGGCGAGGTCGAGCAGATCGGACCCGGTGTCATGGGGGTCGTGCCCGGAGACCGGGTGATGGCACTGGTCGGCGGCGGCGGCCACGCCGAGCGGATCACGGTCCCCGCCGATCTTCTGCTGCCGGTGCCGGAGGGCCTGCCGTGGGAGGAGGCCGCCGGTTTCCCGGAAGCGTTCAGCACCGCCTGGGACGCCCTGGTCACCCAGGCCGGCGTCCGCGCCGGCGACCGGGTGCTGGTCAGTGGCGCGGCGGGCGGGGTGGGCACGGCCATGGTGCAGGTCGCCGCGGTCTCCGGGGCGCACACCGTGGCCAGCGTGCGCCGGCCCGAACTCCATAACCGCGTGAAAGCACTCGCCCCGGATGGCCAGGTGGACGTCGTGACTCCCGACCAGGAAGCCGCGCACGCGCCGTATGACGTGATCGTGGAACTGGTCGGCGGCGAGAACTGCCTGCAGCGGGTCGCTCTGCTCCGCAGCCGCGGCAAGGTCCTCGTCGTCGGAGTCCAGGCCGGCACCACGGCGCCGCTGCGGATGTTCGATCTCATGCTCGCGCGCGCCCAATTGATCGGCACCACCATCCGCGGGCGCTCACACGCCGAGAAGGTGCTCCTCGCCGCCACCGTGCGGACGTCCGTGGTGCCTCTGCTGGCGCAGGGGCGGTTGCGGGTACCCGTCGACGCGGCCTTCCCGCTCGACCGGTTCGCTGACGCCTACGCCCGCCTTGCCGGGCCGGGCAAGTTCGGCAAGGTCATCCTGCTGCCCTGACGGTCTCGCACGGCTCCGGCCTGTCGCCCAGCAGCTGCGCGGAGAGGGGCATCGGCTTGGCGGACGCCCGGTAGTCTCCTGCGGATGAATTTCACAGGATGCGACCTCGTCGTCGTCGGCTCTGGGTTCTTCGGTCTCACGATCGCGGAACGTGTGGCAACTCAGCAGGGCAAACGCGTCCTGGTGATCGAGCGCCGCGCGCACCTGGGCGGCAACGCCTACTCCGAGCTCGAGCCCGAGACGGGTATCGAGATCCACAAGTACGGCGCGCACCTGTTCCACACCTCGAACAAGCGCGTGTGGGACTACGTCACCCAGTTCACCGAGTTCACCGACTACCAGCACCGGGTGTTCTCGATCTACCAGGGCAACGTCTACTCGTTCCCGCCGAACCTGGGCTCGATGTCGCAGTTCTTCGGACGGGCTCTCTCGCCGACCGCCGCGAAGGAACTGATCGCCGAGCAGGCCAGCGAGGTCGACGGCGAGAGCGCCACCAACTTCGAGGACAAGGCCATCTCCCTGGTCGGCCGCCCACTGTATGAGGCCTTCTTCAAGAACTACACCGCGAAGCAGTGGCAGACCGACCCCAAGAACCTCCCGGGCGCCACAGTCACGCGCCTACCGATCCGGTACACGTTCAACAACCGGTATTTCAACGACACCTACGAGGGCCTGCCGGTGGACGGGTACACAGCGTGGCTCAATCGGATGGCCGAACACCCGAACATCGAGGTCTGCCTCAACACCGACTTCTTCGACGTTCGCGACGACATCCCGGCCGGCACTCCGGTGGTCTACACCGGGCCGCTCGACCGCTACTTCGACTACAGCGAAGGCTGGCTGGGTTGGCGCACCCTGGACTTCGAGCAGGAAGTCTTGCGGGACTGCGGCGATTTCCAGGGCATCCCCGTCATGAACTACGCCGACGAGGACGTCCCCTTCACCCGGATTCACGAATTCCGGCACTTCCACCCGGAGCGGACATATCCGCAGGACAAGACCGTCATCGTGCGGGAGTTCTCCCGGTCCGCCGAGAAGGACGACGAGCCGTACTACCCGATCAACACCCCCGAGGATCGGGAGATGCTCGGCCGGTACCGCGCGCTCGCGAAGAAGGAAACCGCGCAGCGGAACGTTCTGTTCGGCGGGCGGCTCGGGACCTACCAGTATCTCGACATGCACATGGCGATCGGGTCTGCACTGAGCATGTACGACAACAAGATCGCGCCGCTGTTCACCGAAGGCCGCCCGCTGGACGACTCCCTGGACAGCTGACCGAACTCGGCACACCGTAGGCCCCGCGATGTCGACCTCGATGGCGACGCGGTGGCGTGCCCGAACTTCGGCCAACGGCTCGTCCAATCCGTGGCAGCAACCGGAAACACGCCCATCACCCGCGAACCGGCGTGTTACCACTGGATGCGATCTGCGCTGACGGCGGTACTCCGGCTAGAAGAGCGGGTGAGCTGAGGTGTCCTTTGGCTTGCGGGCCGCCTGGCCGGTCACGGCGCTGGCGGTCGTCACGACCTACGTCGCCCTGCACATGGCGATCACCGCAGGCCTCGACCTGCAAACCCGCGATCGCTTCCACGACGCCCCGGCCCGGGCCGCCACGTTCGTCGCCGCACTGGACCGCTACACCGGCGGAGACCTGTCCGCACGCACGGAAATCCTCGAGTGCAACGCGTGGTTCGAGGGCAACGCCCCGCTGACGTCCAGCCGGTCAACGATCGCCGCCGCCACCGATCACGCCGAGCAGGGCAGATTCCCCGCCGCCCGCGAACATGCCGGCAAGCTGACGGCGGAGATCCCACAAGATCAGGCCAAGCTCGACCGGGACCTCAGTTCGTCGAGCACGGCGGCGCTGTGGTGGGCGGTGGCCGCAGGTGCGCTCGCGGTGCCGTCGCTGTGGCGGAGGAATCGCCGCCGGGCCGGTGCCATGGAGGTCGCCGAGGCGGTCCGCCCATTCGTCCCGCATCAGCCGTGGTGGCGGCGACCGGTGTTCCTCGCCGCCAGCGGGACCGGATACGGGCTGTTCGCGGCGGGTGCCCTCGCGGTCTCCGCAGCGGAACGGGGCCACCGGCTGCCACTGGGCGTGCAAGCGCACTCCATGCTCGGCGGCCTGCTCACGCTGGGAATGCAAGGACTTTTCCTGCTCGGCGGCCTGCTCGTCCTGTGGGCCGGATTCCTGGTCCTGCGCTACTCCCGGCCACGCGCGGCGCGCGGCGCGACCCAGGCCCTGCTGGCCGACGGTCGCCGACCCGTGCTCTACCTGCGCAGCTTCGCCGACGACGACACCGCGGCACAGGTCGACGACGCGATTCCCCTCAACATCCATTCCTGGGAGGAGCAACTCGTGAGCGCGCTGACCGCCTTCGGCCCCGTGATCGCAGTGGGCAAGCCCGGGGAACCACTGCCGCGCCTGGGAGCGGCGCGGTGCTACCTGCCGCACGACGACTGGCAACCTGAGGTCCTCCGGCTCATGGACCTGTCGCAACTGATCGTGTTGCTCCTCGGCACGGGGGAGGGGCTGTGGTGGGAAGTCGAGCAGGCCCGCGCCACCCAGCCCGCACGCAAACTGCTGCTGCTGACGCCGAGCCGCCCCGCGGGCGTGGCCGAACGGCTGGACGAGCACCTGCCGACACCGTCACGGCTGGACGAAGTGACCGCGGGCGACCACTGGACCTCCGCCGTCATCGCGTTCGACCCCGAGTGGAATCCTCACGTGTTCCCGGTCAAGCCCACGCCCGGCACCGAGAACCGGCGCACGCTCGTGCATCGAATGGCCCGCGCGATGAAAAGGGCCCTGGGATTCATGGCTCTGAGCGTGCCCGCGCGGAACGTGGCCCGCGCGATGAAAAGGGCATTGGCATCGGTGGGTGTCCGCAAACCGGCGATGATCTTGCGCGTGAACATCGGCATGCTGGCGGCGTTGGGGAAAGGCTTCCTGCTGCTCGCTGTCCTAGTCCTGCTCCTTCGAGCTCTGGAGCTCGCCGGCCTCGGGTAGCGCCGTTGCTGTTGCCACGGCCGAGCCGGTCGCAGGAGATCCCGAAAACTCGACAATGCCAGGCCTTCTCTCCGGTGCCAAGGAGTCCAGCGGTTTCATGAACATCCTGGGGGAATCATGGACGGTGCACAGCAGGACACACCGACGGACGTGAGCGCGGTCGGCGCGGAGCAGCACAGGCCGGTGACCGGTATCGCTGCCGCCGCGAAGATATTGATCTCGTTGGTGCTCGTGGGCGACGTGCTGAACGCGGTCTCCGCCTGGCGCACCCACCTGGTCGTTCGCGACTACCTGGCCGGGAACGCGACGACCGCGGACCTCGATTCGGCCGATGTCTTCACCACGGTGGTCTCGATACCGGCGCTGCCGATGTACATCGCAGCCGGCGTGGTGTTCCTGATCTGGCTGTGGCGGGCGCGGATCAACGCCGAACTGCTGGGCGGCCGCTCCGCACATCGCCGATCCCGGGGCTGGGTGATCGGCGGCTGGTTCGGCCCGGTGGTCAACCTGTGGTTTCCCTACCAGGTCGTGTCGGACATCTGGCGGGCCAGCGCACCACGGCGACCGGTCCCCGGCGGCCTGATCACCGCCTGGTGGGTGCTGTTCGTCGCCGTCACGCTCATCGGCCAGATCCTGCTGCGATCGTCCCTGGAGGAGATCACTGAGCAGGGGCTGCAGGAAACCGCGAACCTGTCCACCCTGTCCACGATGCTCAACATGGCGGCGGGTGTGCTGATCGTCGTCATCATCACGCAGATCACCGCGTGGCAGACCAACCGCAGCACGTCGCCGGAACAGGTCAGGGCCGGAGACGCGCATTCCGACCAGGGCTCGATCGACCGCCGCACCGCACGCATGGCGCTGCTGACACTGCTGCTGGGTGCCTTCGGTTTGGTACCGCTGCTGATCCTTCCGGGGATCATCACCGCGGTCCTGGTGCTGCTGCGCGTCAGCCGCGGCCCGCGTTCGACCACACCCAACACGAGCGCGAATGCCTCTGATTCGGTTGGGCCACAAGCAGATCCGGTGCCGGACGCGACGGCGACCGCCGGCGGAACGGCAGGAAGCAAGACCGTCGCCGTGGTGATGGCCTTGCTCGGCCTGCTGTTCTCCGTGACATGGGGAGGAATCTGGACCTACGCCGTCGTCGACGCGGTGCACGCCCCAGGCCCCGCGACGACGCTCGTCGACTGCGAGAACCCGTCCGCCGGCAGCGCCACCATCTGCACGATGAAACCCGGCGACTGCTTCACGTGGCCGGGCGAGGTCGACCGGTTCGCCACCGTCGAGCTCACGACATGCACCCAGCCGCACGACGCGCAGACCATCGGCGCCTACACCGCAGATGGCGAGCCGTGGCCAGGGTGGGACGCGTTCGAGGCAGAAATCGACGCGCGGTGCGGCCCGATCGCAGAGCGGAACCTGGAAGCGAACGCGGTCTCACCAGAGGACTCGTTGGGGGTCATCGCTGCGGACCAGACCGCCTTGGGAAGGCGGGCACCACACCGCGTTCTGCGCGGTCGTCAGCGAAGGCGGCGGCTACACGCGGTCGGTTCTGGTGCCCGATGCGGACCTGTCCATCCCAACACAGTGAACGCCCCTGCACAGGCATCGGGAGGCCGCGCCTAGCAAACAGTCGTGGGCCGGATGGACGCATCCACCCGGCCCACGACGCCTGGATCAGTCCGTGCCGAACTCCATCGCGGCGCGGTCGAGGGTCTCGCCCTCTTCCGAGACCCGGCCACGGGAAGCGATCGCCTCGGCGCCACCCTGCGGCATCGCCCCGATCAGCCCCGTCGACGCCGCCTGCGCGGCACCGATCAGCGCCGGGTGACCGGTGCCGACCATGCCGATGCCCGCGTACTGCTCCAGCTTGGCGCGCGAGTCGGCGATGTCGAGGTTGCGCATGGTCAGCTGGCCGATCCGGTCCACCGGGCCGAACGCCGAGTCCTCGGTGCGCTCCATCGACAGCTTGTCCGGGTGGTAGCTGAACGCCGGGCCGGTGGTGTTCAGGATCGAGTAATCCTCACCGCGCCGCAGCCGCAGCGTCACCTCGCCGGTGATGGCCGTGCCGACCCAGCGCTGCAGCGACTCCCGCACCATCAGCGCCTGCGGGTCCAGCCACCGCCCCTCGTACATCAGCCGGCCCAGCCGACGGCCCTCGTTGTGGTAGTACGCCAGGGTGTCCTCGTTGTGGATCGCGTTGACCAGCCGCTCATACGCCGCGTGCAGCAACGCCATCCCCGGCGCCTCGTAGATGCCGCGGCTCTTGGCCTCGATCACCCGGTTCTCGATCTGGTCCGACATGCCCAGACCGTGCCGACCACCGATCGCGTTCGCCTCCATCACCAGGTCGACCGCGGTGGCGAACTTCTTGCCGTTGATCGTCACCGGGCGGCCCTGCTCGAAGCCGATCGTCACGTCCTCGGTGGCGACCTCGACCGCCGGGTCCCAGAACCGCACGCCCATGATCGGGTCCACGGTCTCGATGCCGGTGTCGAGGTGCTCCAGCGTCTTGGCCTCGTGGGTGGCGCCCCAGATGTTGGCGTCGGTCGAGTAGGCCTTCTCGGTGCTGTCCCGGTAGGGCAGGTCATGCGCCAGCAGCCACTCCGACATCTCCTTGCGGCCGCCGAGCTCGGACACGAAGTCCGCGTCCAGCCACGGCTTGTAGATGCGCAGCTGCGGGTTCGCCAGCAGGCCGTACCGGTAGAACCGCTCGATGTCGTTGCCCTTGAACGTCGAGCCGTCGCCCCAGATCTGCACGTCGTCCTCGAGCATCGCCCGGACCAGCAGGGTTCCCGTGACGGCCCGGCCCAGCGGCGTGGTGTTGAAGTACGGGCGCCCGGCCGAGCGGATGTGGAACGCACCGCAGGTGAGCGCGGCCAGGCCCTCCTCGACCAGCGCCGCGCGGCAGTCGACCAGGCGCGCGAGCTCGGCACCGTAGGTCAGCGCACGACCGGGCACCGAGGCGATGTCGGGCTCGTCGTACTGGCCGATGTCGGCGGTGTAGGTGCACGGGACGGCGCCCTTGTCGCGCATCCACGCGACCGCGACCGAGGTGTCGAGGCCCCCGGAGAAGGCGATGCCGACGCGCTCGCCGGTGGGCAGGGAGGTGAGAACCTTGGACATGAAAAAGAGTATGCATTGCGGCGCATGGTCATGCAAAACTGGGGTCCTACGAGAGCCCACTCCCCAGAGAGGTACCCGTGTCCCTGGCACTGCCCGAGAACCTCACCGACACCGTGATCACGGTCCGCCACCTCGCCGACCGCGACGCCGCAGCCTTCGCCGCCGGCACCACCGATGCCGCCGTGCGCCGCTTCGCACACCTGCCCACCCCGCACTACACGGCCGAAACCGTGCGCGAACAGATCCGCGGAGTGATCGCCGACGGCCTGCGCGACGGAAACCTGGCGGTGCTGGCGCCATCGCCGACGCGGCCGACGACCGCTTCCTCGGCTCGGTCACCGTCTTCGACATCCACGGCACCACAGCCGAAGTCGGCTTCTGGTTGACCCCGGCCGCCCGCGGCCGCGGTGCCACCTGGCGAGCCCTGGACCTCATCGCCGCCTGGACCCGCGACCAGGGCATCACCACGCTGCGCGCCCGCACCGAGGACACCAACACCGCATCACAGCAGGCCCTCGAACGCGCCGGGTTCCACCACGTCGCCGGGCCGCACCCCGAGACCAGCCCCAGCGGCCAGACCATCAACGGCCTGACCTACCACCGCGACCTGACCTGACCCTGCGGGGCGGAAAACAACAGTGGCCTTGGCACCAGCGCAGGATGCAGGTCTGCGCCAGTGCCAAGGCCACCGCCTCGCGCTGCTCTTACCGCCTCTTCTTCGGCGGATCCTTGCGCAGCAGATCAGGGCCGATGATCCGGCGCACCACCCGGCGAACCAGGCCGCGCTTCTTCACCGGAGGGGCCGGGGCGGCCGGGGCCGACGTCACCGGCTTGGTCCGCTCGGTCGGCGCCGCGACCGAGGCCCGCGGTTGCGGACCAGTCATCCCCGCGGCCGGAGCCGGCGGGTCGGGATTGAGCAGCTTCGCGAACTCCGGCTGCTCATCACGGATCGCGGGAATGTAGGGCTGCGTGACTTCCACCCGGGACGGCGCGTTGGCCATCGGCGGCGGCGAAGCCGCCGGGCGGGCCGGGACGACCACCTCGTCCAGGGGCAGCTGGCCCACGATGCGGGTAGTCGGAGGTCCGGAGTCCAGTCGCGGCTGCTGCGCTTCCGACTGGAACACGGGCTGGAACCACGGTCGAGCAAGGTCGTCTTGAATAGTCATCCGTATCGACTCTGCGTGGGGCAACGGGCCAATTGTCACCGGATCAGGGGCTTCCCTCACCGGCGGATCAGACCCTACCGGTAACGGACAGATAAAGCACACCCCCGTGTTCCCTAGGTCTCGCCCCGCGATCACGCCCAGTTCCGACACGGCCATCCGGCGTAACCAAGATCCGCCAAGCGACGGCGAAACCCGTCGGCGCCGTCGTCGTTAAGCGCCCCGCCAGGGCGAATCGGCGGCGCTGTCAGTCGTGCCGGTCGCCGGGTTCCGGCTGCGGCGGCTCGCCGGGCATCGCGACCTGCTGCAACTGGCGGAACTCCGCGGCCAGCGTGCCCGCCGTCCAGTGCGCGTTGAGGCCGCTGGGATTCGGCAGCACCCACACCCGCGCGCCCTCGATCCGCCGGTCCTGCGGTCCCACCGTCGCCCGCCGCTCACCGAACGCCGTCCGATAGGCGGTGATCCCCACCACCGCAACCCACGCGGGCTCGAACCGGCGCACCTTCTCCACCAGCACCTGCCCGCCTGCCCGCAACTCCTCGTCGGTGAGCTCGGCCGCCCGCGCGCTGGCCCGCGCGACGAAATTGGTGATGCCCAGGCCGAAACCGGGCAGCTCGGCCTGCTCGTGCGGCTGCAGCAGGCGCGGCGTGAAGCCCGAGGAGTGCAACGCGGGCCAGAAGCGGTTGCCCGGCCGCGCGAAGTGGTGGCCGGTGGCTCCCGACCACAGACCCGGATTGATCCCGCAGAACAACACCCGCAAACCAGGGGAGAGGACATCCGGAATCCTCGCCCCCTCCGCCGCGGCCAACTCCTCCGCGCTCGGCCGGTTCCCCGCCAACTCCCACCTCCGGTTCCCGCAACCAACACCGGACCTTAACCGGAGGCCGCCGCGCCCCGAACCGGGTCCGGTCGCCAACCCCACCGGCAGTCCACCAGAGATTACGTAACACGTCTTCAAATAACGTTACTAATCAAACGAAACAGAATTTTGAATCGAGAATCGCCGCCGAACGCACCGCGCATAATCGCGCTTATGTGCGGTAAGCTGGGCTCGTGAACATCACCGGGGGAGCACGGGCGTCAGTCGTCGGTCGCGAGGCGCAAACGGAACTCCTGGCCACGCCCACGCGCACCGGTCACACCGTGGCCGCGCTGATCGCGGCATGGCTGGGCTCGTTCACCGACTCCGTGGCCACCCGCGGCGCCTATGCGCGGGATCTGCGCGAGTACGTGGAGTGGTGCACGCGCCGGGAACTCGATCCGCTCGGCGTGCGCCTCCCGGAAGTGCAGATGTACGCAGCCGAGCTCGCCGCGGCGACCAACCCGCGCACCGGGCGTGCGTTCGCGGCCAGCACCCGGGCCCGGAAGATCGCCGCCGTCTCCAGCTGGTACACCTTCCTCGTGCGCGCCGGGGCGATCGACGCCAACCCGGCGCGCGACGCCGCGCGCCCCCGCTACGACAGGCAGCACTCGCCGACCGCCAGCGTTTCCGAGCGCCAAGCCGCGCAGATGCTGACCGCCAGCCGGGACTACCGGCACCGCAGCCTCGGACCCGAGGCCGTCGCACTGGTGATGATGTTGCTGATCGATCTGGGCATCCGCGTCTCGGAGCTGTGCCACGCCGACCTGGCCGACCTCGGTCAGCGCGACGGCATCCGGGTGCTCACGGTGCACATGAAAGGCGGCAAGGTTCGAACCCGGCCCATCCCGGCGCCGCTGGTCCCTGTCCTGGACGCCTACCTCACGCAGCGGCCGGACGCCGACACCGGCGCCCTGGTGGTGACCCGGCACGGCGAACGCATCAACCGCCACCAGATCTTCCGGCTCGTGCAGACGATGGCCGCCGAAGCCGGCGTGCCGATGCCGCAGCGGATCACCCCGCACTCGATGCGGCACACCTTCAACACCATCGCCCGGGAAAGGGGAGCGGCGCTGGAAGACCGCCGCGACGCGCTCGGACACTCCTCGGCCGCGGTCACCCAGCTCTACGACCACGTCGCGGTGTCGCTGACCCGCGACCCCGCGCACCTCGTCGCGGGAGCGACCAGCGAAACCCGCGAAATAATCCCGAATTCACCCGAGGAATCCCCTTGATCACTTCTGTCACGGTGACAGAAGTGATCAAGGGGAGAAGTAGGTGATGCCGTGGCAGAGTCTTCGCGTTCTTGGGGCCACGGCGGAGTCCGAGCGCGACTACATCCGTGCCAAGACCCTCGAAAGTCAGGAGGCCGCCCCAAAAGGCAAGACGATCGGCCTCGTCAGAAGTCGCCGACAACGACATGATCGCCACCGCCGTACGCCTGCGCGACGAGGAGGAGTTCTCCCGCCCTGCCAGTACCAGGTCTGAGTCACGGGGCCACCGAAAGGTAGCGGGTGAGCATGGATACGAGCTCGTTCTCGAGCGGGCCGGTGGCCACCGGCGTGGGGGCCGCGACGAGCTGGTGCACGACGAGGTGCAACGTGGACACAACCACCCTCGCGGCGGTCGCGGCGTCGGTGACTCGGACCTCCGGGTGCCGGTCGAACAGGTCCCTGGCGTAGGCGGCCCGGGCCAGTTCGTGCCGCGCCACCCGATCCAACAGGTCGTTCGAGCGGGGCGCCTGTTCCAGCAGCACGCGCAGCAGCCGCGGGTCGTCGAGGTGGTGCTCGATCGCGATCCGCGCCAGGGCGCGGATGATCTCTTCAAGGGACTCCGGTTCCCCGCGCTGCTGCCAGCCGGTGGACGCCTCGGCGTCGTCGAGGTGCCGGAGCAGCAGCTCGGCCAAGATCGCGTCCTTGTTCGGGAAGTACTGGTAAAGCGAGCCGATTGAGATCCGGGCCCGCTCGGCGATCCGGTTGGTGGTGCCCCCGGCGCAGCCGTGCTCGCCGAAAACGCAAGCAGCCTCCGCGACCCGCTCAGCGGGGGTGGCTCGGAGTACATCCACCTGTTCCTCAGCCCCGGTCGCATGCTTGAAGTCTCCTTGCCACGCAACAACTTCCCGCTGGAACCGGCGCCGGAGTACCTGTTCCTCGCCGGCGGGATCGGGATCACGCCGATCGTGCCGATGCTGGGGGCCGCCGTCGGAGCGGGAGCCGCGGCGACGCTGCTGTACGCGGGCAGATCGGTCACGCCGATGCCCTTCGCCGAAGACCTGCGCCTTGCCTACGGCGATCGCGCGCGCCTCGTCGCCACCCAAGAAGCAGGGCAGGCCCAGCTTCGCGGCACTGGAGGCAGAGCTGGGCCCGGACGCGCTGGTCTACTGTGCGACATCCCGTGAGTTCGGTGGTTCCTCGTTGGGAACGTGAGGGTGGGTTGCCACCAGGAGCAGGGCGTTCAGGTTGATCTCCACACCTGC
>NZ_JBFAKG010000114.1:0-28430 GCF_040655595.1 Saccharopolyspora sp. NPDC050389 | reverse complement strand
CTGGCCTTGAGGGCCTTGCTATACCCCTCATCACCGGCATCGACAGGCGCCTGAGCACTACGCTCGCCATCGCCATGCAAGATCTGCGTCACTGAATCTCGTCTCCGATTTGAGGACTCGTCCGGGTAGAGCGGATTGCCCGCGAAGTAAGCGATTCCCCACAGTTGCTTCGCGAGTCAGCCGTTGGCGCATTCCACCAGCCGCGCCAAGTCGAGTCGAGATCATACGACCTACTTTGCCCAAAAGGGCAACCCGCAAACGGATTTCGGCAACCCGCCGATCCACGAAATATCCACAAGCCCCAGAAACCGGGACATCGATTCGCGCGGAATACCCCCGAATCCGGCTATCCCCCACCACCGGGTGGCCGACGCCGCAGCCCGGCACAACGACCACCATGCCACAGCCACGGAGTTGGTGCAGACCATTGACGCAAAGCCGCCACGCCGGGCGAACATTCCGACATTTCCTCTAACAATCGCCAGAACCCGAGACGGCGCCGCCCAGGACGATCAATCGGGATCCGCGCAAGAACAAAGGCCCGATGACCGGCACTGATGTGCCGACCATCGGGCCTTTCAGGCCGTCGGGATGACAGGATTCGGCACTACACCCCTTATCATCCACAAAGGACAGTTCGTTCCACTCAGGTCGCTTGGCGCACGTCCCGGCGGTCGGCATCGGCGGCCTGTCGCTGTTGTTCGTCGCCAGTCGAGGGCGAGAGGAACGCGATCGAGATCAACGGTGATGATCGCCGCCACCGTCATGTAGGCCGCCACCGACATCGTGCTGCCGGTCAGGGTGAGGAGCGCGACCATGATCAGCGGCGCGAACGCGGCCATCGAGATCAGCTGCGCCGTCAGCATCGTGTTTCGGGGGATGCCAAGGGTGCGAGTGCCGTAGTCGAGCATTCCGTTGACGCTGTTGCAGTAGCTGACGGTCGCGAGCAGGAACGGCACCCGCCAGCCCCAGCTGGTGAACGCGGCCGAGTCACCACATGTTGGGAACGCCGCAGGGCGGCAGACACACGGGGCCCGCTCACCTTCTTGTCTCGTGAGCTCCTTCGGTGTTCAACAGGGCGATGGTGGAGTCGGCCGACAGACCGAGCGCGGCCCGTCGGCTCGGTGCTGCTTCGGCCAGGACAGCGCGCGCCGCCGCCAGGGTGGCCGCCCCGCACGGGCCCGAGGACACCCCGAGCGCGGCCAGCTCCCGTGCGGCTCCGGCGGCTTGTTCGTCGGACACGGCGACGACCGCGTCCAGCCCATCTCGCAGGTACGGCCAGGCCAACGACGACGGAGTACCGCAGTTGAGGCCGGCCATGATCGTCGACCCCGTCTGCACGGTGCAGGGCCGCCCGGAGGCCAGGCCGGTCTGGATGCAGGCGGCCGTGTCCGGCTCCACGCCCAGCAACGCGGCCCGCTGTTCGCGGCTGCGGTAGTGGGTGACGACGGCCTGAGCCAGCGACCCCACTCCCATCGGGACCACCACGAGCGAGGGCCCGGTCGCGCCAAGTTGCGCGTCCAGTTCGACGAGCAGGGTCGAGTACCCGTCCACGATCCACTGTGGAATTTCTTCGTAGCCGGGCCATGCGGTGTCCTGCAGCAGCACCGCCGAGGAACGGGATTCGGCTGCCTCGGATGCACTCCGCACGGTCGCGTCGTAATCGTCGGCGAGCACCGTCACCTCGGCCTGTTCGGCGCGAATCGCTTCGACCGCCCCAGGGCTGACCACATCCGGAACGAACACGTGCGCACGAATCCCGAGCAGCCGAGCGAACCTCGCCACGGCTCGTCCGTGGTTGCCGTCGGTCGCGGTCACCAGGTCCAGCCGAGGCAGCGAGCCGAGCATCTCGCGCAACCCGGGCAAGTCCGCGGGCCGCACGGTTTCCCCGGCGTGGTCGCAGATCACCCGGTAGATCGCGTAAGACACGCCAAGCGATTTGAAGGCCGGCAGCCCGAAGCGGGTCGACTCGTCCTTCACCACGACCCGGCCCACTCCCCATTCGGCGGCGAGTCCCGGCAGCTCCAGCAAGGGTGTCGGCGCATAGCCGGGCAACCCGGCGTGGAAGGACGCCGCCTCAGCGGGCGCAGGCGGGCACGCCCAGTCACGCGCGCCGGGATTGAAGAACCAGGAGCCAGTGGTCACAGCGATGTTCGGGGACACCGGTCAACCCTCGCAGCACCACGAGGTCGCAGCAAAGCGATTTGAGAGTTGCACCGTCGCCCCGCTGAATCGGTGGTCATAGCCCCAGTTTGAAGCCCTCGTGCGAGGCGTCGAAGCCGAGCCGCTCGTAGAAGCGGCGCGGGCGTGGCGGCGGAAGGCTTGACCCTGACGCTACGTCAGGGTTGGAGCCTTGTCGCATGACGAACAACAGCACCTCCTCCGCTCGGCTCGCTCCGCCGGTCGGAGGGTTCCAGGAGGTCGACGGCCGCCGCATCTTCGTGCATCGGTCGGGCAGCGGCGGGCCGGCCGTCGTGTTCTTGCCGGGCGCCAGCGCGGTCGGTCTGGACTATTTCGGTGTCCAGCAGGATGTTTCGCAGTTCACCACCGCTGTGGTGTACGACCGCGGCGGCACCGGCTACAGCGACCCGCTCCCGCTGCCGCGCACCGCCGCCGCGGTCGCCACGGAACTGCACGAGCTGCTGCGCGCCCAGGACATCGCCGCCCCGTACGTTCTGGTGGCGCACTCCCTCGGCGGCTTCTACGCGCATCGGTTCGCTCAGTTGTACCCGCAGGAGGTGGCCGGGCTGGTCTGGCTGGACGCCTTCCACCGCGACTGGGACGACGTCATGCCTCCCGCGGCGGCTCTGGCCGCCGTCGAGCGGATGGCACCTGGTCTGGAGCAGCTGGAACAGATGCGCCCGGCCCTGCGCGAGATGTACGCCGAGTTGCTCGCCGACTACCCGGAGCACGTTCGGCAGGCGCTTGTCGACGCCAAGGTGAGTGACGAGTGGACCCACGTCGGCATCGCCGAGCGCACCGAGTTGGCCGAACTCGCCACCGAACTGCGGGCCGGGCCGAACATTCCCGACGTCCCGGTGGTCGCGCTCACCGTGGTGGGCACCGACCCCGGCCAGCAGGCGCTGACGTCGGAGCAGACGTTGCAAGCGATGCATGGCGGCAGGACGAGCCTGGACGCGGCGCTGGTGAGCGCGGTCTCGCACGGGGAACAACGCATCCTCTCCGACACCGCCCACCACCGGCTCTGCTTCGACCGCCCCGATGCCGTGGTCCAGGCGATCCGCGACGTCGTCGACCAGGCGCGCGCCTAGACTCGGCCCGGCCACGTTCCCAGAAGACCGGAGGAGGACGGTGCTCACGATCAGCCAGCTCGCGGCGACCGCCGGCGTGACCGTGCGCACCGTTCGCCACTACCACCACGTCGGCCTGTTGCCCGAGCCCGAGCGCGATGCCTCCGGCTACCGCCGCTACAGCGCGCAAGCGGCGGTGGATCTCATCCGGATCAGGACCCTCGCCGATGCCGGCGTGCCGCTGGCCCGCATCGACGCGCTGCTGCATGCGCAGCCGACCGAGTTCGCCGCGGCCATCGCCGACATCGACGCCGAGTTGCAGCGCAAGATCGTCGAGCTCGCCGAATACCGCCGCAGGATCGCCGAATTGGACAGCGGCGAAAGGCTTGTCCTGCCTCCCGAGGTGGTCGCCATCCTGAACCGGATGCGCAGTCTCGGGGTCAGCGAACGGAGGGTACGAACCGAGCGCGACTCGTGGATCCTGATGCAGGCGCTGGACCCGCACGTCATGCCGCAGCGGATCCGGGACAAGAACGCGGGCTTGGACGACCCCGAGACGACGCGCCTGTATCTCGCCTGCGATCAATCAGTCGACTGGGATCCGCACGATCCACGCCTGGACCGGCTCATCGATGACCTGGACGCATGGGAGATCGAACACGAACGAGACGGCGGCCAGCCGGGGTACCTGAAGCTGGTCTCCTCCCGGATCGCCGAGGCATCACCGGCCTGGCAACGCATCGTCGACGAGCTCGCCCACCGCGCCAAGCAGCGCCGAACCGCCGTGCCCGACAGCTGACCTCCGTCCCACGTCACGCGGTAGACGTCGTCGACTCCCTCCACCTGCCGCACCACGTTCGACAGGTGACCACACCTTGATGGCGAGCGTCACTCCCGCAGGCGTTCTTGGGCGATCTTCACGTAGCCGTCGTGGCCCGTGTCGATCCCGTGGATGCCGAGGGAAACGGTGAACACGAACGACGCCAGCTGCTCGATGTGCGCGCGGAAGTGCTCGCGCGGCCGGCCACCCGCGTCGACGTAAGCGGCCAGCAGCCGGTCGAGACCGGATTCGCCGAACGCCCAGCGCGGGGCGATGAAGTCGAGCGCCGGATCGTCCACCGCGGCGTCGGTCCAGTCCAGGATTCCGGTCAGCATCCCGGAGTCGTCCACGAGCAGGTGCCCCGGATGCAGGTCGGCGTGCACCAGCCGAAGCCCGGCGGAGTCGCCGATCCAGTACCGGTCGTCGTCGATCCACTCCCGCCACCGGCGAACGCGCGACTCCGGAACGTCCAATTCGGATATCCCGCGGCGGAGGTGGTCGTCGGCCTCCGAACGCAACGCCGTGCGCGCCGACACCGGAACACCGAGCTCGGCGATCTCCGCCGCCGGCGCGCGGTGGAGCTCCGCGACCACTTCGCCGAGGGTCCGGAACAACTCCCCCGGCACGTCGATCCACCACTGGTACGCCAATGTCACCGGATCTTCCGGCCCCAACGGGGAATCCGGCAGCCGCCGGTAGGCGACCAGCTCGGACGTGCAGATCTCCCACCGCGGCAACGCAACGTTCAACCGCGGGCGCAGGAACTCCAGGAGTCGCCGCTCCCCCGCGATCAGCTCGCTGACCTCGGGACGCCGCGGCACGCGCAGCACCCACCGCACGCCTTCGGAATCCACGGCATGCCCGACCTGGAAATCCCAGCCCGTCTCATCGACTTCGAGAACGCGGACATGCAGCCCGTGCTTGCGGGCGAGATCGACGAACACACCGCATACCGTAGCGTCCGGAGGCCGTCGCGGTTCAGGCTCCGCGGACCATGGCGAGCATCGCCTCGCGCAGCGGGCCGTCGGTGGCGAGCCGCTCCACCGCGTCGAAGTGGTGGCCATCGGGCTGATCCACCACCTGGCACGGCACCCCGTGCGCCGACCACGCGCGCATGAGTTCTGCCTGCTGGCGCGCGAACTCCGACGACTCAGCGCCGCCGTAGGTCAGGATCAGCGGGCACGCGTGGGTGGGTTCCTGCCTGATCGGGCTGTTGCGTCGCGCGGTCTCGCGCGTCATGCCCAGCTTCTCGTTGAGTTGACTTCCTCACCGGCGTGAACGCCGGTGATTCCTACCGCGCCTGGCGGCGCGGGGCTCCGCGCTGTCAGGTCACCTTGGCGGGTTCCTGCTTCACCGCTCCGCGCCCCCGAAGGTCCAGGTGGTCTTACCAGTGCTCCACAGGCTGTCACCGCTAGTCCAGCGGCCTTCACGACGTTCGCCGCCGCATTGATGTCCCTATCCAGCCACACACCGCACGCCTGGCACTGCCAGACGCGCACGTGCAACGGCTTGGGACCATCCTTAACGCCACAGTGTGAGCACACCTGCGATGTGGGTTCGAACCGTCCGATCCGGACCACTGTGCGCCCGTACAGTGGGGCTTTGTATTCCAGCATCGCCACGAATGCCGACCACCCAGCGTCGTGGACGGACTTCGCCAGGCGAGTGCGCGCGAGACCTTGCACCGCCAGGTCTTCCACTGCGATCGCTTGGTTCTCGCGGATCAACTGGGTGGAGAGCTGGTGGTGGAACTCGCGGCGCGCATCGGCCACCCGAGCGTGAGCCCGAGCGACCTTGAACCTGGCTTTGTCCCTGTTCTTGCTGCCTTTCTCCTTGCGGGACAGGGCTTGCTGTGCCCGCTTGAGCTTGCGCTCCGCTCCACGGAGAAACTTGGGTGCTTTGATCTTCGTACCGTCCGAAAGCACCGCGAAGTGACCCAACCCCAGATCGATCCCTACGTCCGGGGCGTCCGTGCCGATGGATTCGGGGTTGGTGTCGATGACGAACGAGGCGAAATAACGCCCCGCCGCGTCCTTGATCACGGTCACGCTCGACGGTGTTGACGGAAGTTCGCGAGACCAGCGCACCGGCACATCACCGATCTTCGGTAAGCGGAGCTTCCCCCCTCTGGTGACCGACCAACGCGCGTTGGCAGTGAACCGGATCGACTGGCGACGGTCCCGGCGGGTCTTGAACCTCGGCACGCCCATGCGACAACCAGCGCGCTTACCACTGATCGAGTCGAAGAAGTTCTTGAACGCCTGCTCAGCATCCCGTAGCGATTGTTGCAGCACGACAGCAGACACCGTGCCCAGCCACGAACGTTCGGGCGTCTTCTTCGCTTCGGTGACCAGGCGCTTGGACAACTCGGCAGCTCTGGGTGCCTTCTCGCCTGCTTCGTAAGCATCCTGCCGTGCTCGCACGGCGTCGTTGAACACCACGCGAGCACACCCGAACGACTGAGCCAGCGCGATCTGCTGCCCAGGTGTTGGATACAAGCGGAACGCGTACCGAAGCTGCACCACTATGATCATATGCGGTTGGTTTCACGGCCGAATACGGGGGATCTCCACACAGGTCGACACTGCTGCTTCGTGCTCCACGCTCATTCGGCCTCTTTGACGAAGTATCGACACAATGTGTTCACCGCGCGCCACCTGGAACGCACGGCCTGCTCCTCGGTGAGATCGGCCTGCCGATGGCTCCCGGTTCCGCTTCGCGGACCGCAGCACGAGCCGAGGTTCGCTTCCCGCATCCGAAGCAGGACGCGCGGTCGGTCCTACGATGAACTCGTTCGCCCGCGGTGTGGCCTGCTGCCCTCGGGGACGACGGGCGATGTGAAGGACTGGAGACCATGCGGGTAACGGTGCTCGGGCCGGTCGAGGCCTACGAGGACGACGGGACCGCGATCCGCGTTCCGGGTGCCAGGCCGCGCATGCTGCTGGCGAAGCTCGCGCTGACCGCCGGTGAGAGCGTGTCGACCGGTTCGCTCATCGACGACCTCTGGTACGACGATCCGCCGGCGGACGCGGTCAACGCACTGCACGCATTGGTGTACCGACTGCGAAAGGCGTTGGGGGACGCCGGGACGCTGGAGTCGGCGGGGACGGGTTATCGGCTCGCGGTTCCGGCGGAGAACGTCGACGCGCACCGGTTCGAGGAGCTGGCCGTGCGGGGCAGGCGCGAGCTCGCCGCGGGCGCACCGCAGGAGGCAGCCGCTTCGTTCGGCGCGGCACTCGCGCTGTGGCAGGGAGCCGCGCTCGCCGATGTGCTCGACGCGCCGTTCGCCACCAGGACCAGCGCGCGGCTGGAGGAACTCCGGATCGACGCCGTCGAAGACCGCTTCGAAGCGGAGCTGCGACTGGGGCACCACGCCGAGATCCTGGCCGACCGGGAGGCGTTCTCAGCGGAACACCCGCTCCGGGAACGACTGGCCGCGTTGCGCATGCGCGCGCTGCACGCGGCCGGACGCCAGGCCGACGCCCTGGCCGTGCATGAGAAGCTTCGCCACACGCTCGCCGACGAGCTCGGCGTCGACCCTTCGGCCGAGGCGCGGGAGGCCCATCTGGCCGTGCTCCGCGGCGGGACGGGCCGGCCGGCGGCGCGGCCCGAATCGGCACCGGGCCGCCTGCCCGCGCTGCTGACCACGTTCATCGGCCGAGAAGACGAGCTGAAGCTGCTCGCCGAACTGATGGAAGCCTCCCGGCTGGTGACGATCCTCGGTCCCGGCGGAGTGGGCAAGACCCGGCTGGCCGTGGAGGCGGCGTCCCGGCACCGGGCTCACCGGCGCGGCCGGTTGTGGCTGGTCCCGCTCGCCGGCGTGAGCGGACCGGGCAGCGTGGCCGACGCGGTACTCGGCGTGCTCAGCTCCCCGGACGGCAGGCTCGCCGGCGGCGGCCCGGGCGATCCGCTGGACCGGGTGGTCGAGCTGCTCGGTGGCGGAGAGGCCGTGCTCGTCCTGGACAACTGCGAGCACGTCATCGAGGCCGCCGCGGACTTCGGCCGGCAGCTGCTGGAGCGGCAGCCACGGCTGACCGTCCTGGCCACCAGCAGGGAGTCGCTGGAGGTCATGGGCGAGGCGCTGTGCCGCCTCGGGCCGCTCGACCTGCCGCGGCACCGCGCGGACCCGGCCGACGCCGCCGGGTCGGCCGCGGTGCGGCTGTTCGTCGACCGCGCGGCGGCCGTGCGGCCCGGCTTCGCAGCTGAACCGGTCCACTGTGGAATCCGTGGTGAACGTGGTGCGCAGGCTGGACGGCCTGCCGCTCGCCCTGGAGCTGGCCGCGGCGCGGCTGCGGGCGATGAGTCCCGAGCAGATCGAGCGGCGGCTCGACGACCGGTTCCGGTTGCTGTCCACGGGAAACAGGGCGGCACAGCCGCGCCAGCGCACCCTGCACGCGGTGATCGAGTGGAGCTGGGACCTGCTGACCGAGCAGGAAAGGCTGCTGGCACGGCGGATGTCGGTGTTCCCCGCCGGAGCCGGTGCCGCCGCTGCGGAGGCGGTGTGCTCGGATGCGGCGGACCTGCCGGCCGACGACGTCGGCTACGTGCTCGATGCGCTGGTCGAGAAGTCCATCGTGGAGCAGGCCGGTAACGGATACCGGATGCTGGAGAGCATCCGGGCCCATGCGGCGCACAAACTCCGGCAGGCCGGGGAAGAAGAGTCGGTCCGGGGTCGATTCACGCGCTACTTCGCCGGGTTGGCCGAGGAACACGAGCCGCTGCTGCGCTCCGCCCGGCAACCGGAGTCCCTGCTGATCTTCGACGCCGAGTACGACAACCTGATGTTCGCACTGCGATCGGCCATCGACGACGGAGATCCGGGCACTGCGGCGCAGATCCTCGGCCCGCTGTACTGGTACTGGAACTCGCTGCGCTACGACGCGCGGTCGGAGAACTACGTGGCCAGGGTGGTCGAGTTCGGCGACGCGCTGCCCGAGGACGCCCGCGCCGCATTCACCGCGATCCATCTGATGGCCGGCGACAGCGGGCCGAAGGTCGACGCCGAGCGGGCTCACGCCCTGATCGAGGACTGCGCGCGCACCGGAGCGTTCCAGCGCTACCCCGTGCTGCTGCTGGCGGCCCTGCCGGTGGGGCACTTCCTCGGCCTGGACGAGCTGGTCGCACGCCAGATGCGGGAGGTGCGCGCCCGATCCGATCGGTGGGCCACCGCCTGCACGTTCATGGTGGAAGCGTTCATCCACCGCGATCGCGGCGACTGGGACGGCAGTTCGACCGCGCTGGCGCACGCGTTGCACGGGTTCGAGGAGACGGGTGACCGCCTGTGGACGGCGATGGTGCTGGCGGGCCAGGCGCAGGTGCACTCCGTCTGCGGCGACCACGCCAAGGCGATCGCCGCCTTCGAACGGAGCCTCGCGCTGGCCTCGCAGGACGCGTTCTCATTCCGGATCGGGCTTGCCGCCGAGCGGATGCGCAGCGGAGATCTCGACGGCGCCCGGCATGACATCGACGCCGCCGAGCAGGAGGCCCGGGACAGCGGCCAGCGGCTGCTGGAGGCCGAAACCCTGGTCGCCATGGCCGAATTCCACCGCCGCTCGGGCCATCCGGAACGCTCCGACCGGAAGCTCGACCGGATGTCACTGCTCGCCGGCGAGATGCCGCTGCCCGTCGAGGCGATCGAGGCCCGGATCGCCTCGGCGAGGATGGCGAACCGGCTCGCGTCCGGCGACACCGCAGGGGCGCGCGGACTGCTCGCCAGCACCGTCGCCGCGGCATTCGCCCACCGAGACATCGCACCGGCCGCCCAGCACCTGGCGAAGCTGCTGCACCTGGAAGGAGATCCGGTCGGCGGGTGGTGGAGTTCACCGCGGCGCGCCTGGACGCGATGCAGCGGCAGGGGTCTCCGGCGGACCTGATGGAGTTGTATGCGCGACCGATTCCGGCGCTGGTGATCCGCGAGCTGCTGGGCGTCCCCTACACCGATCGCGAGAAGTTCCAGCACCTCACGGACGGCGTGGTGCTGCGGGACGGGGCCACCCCGGAGGACCAGATCGCCGCGATGAAGGGGCTGCAGGACTACATCAGCGAGCTCGTCCTGGCCAAGCGCGCCAACCCCACCGACGACGTCCTCAGTGAGCTGACCACCAGCGACCTGACCGACGAGGAGCTGTTCGGGCTCGGCGCCTTCCTCCTGTTCGCGGGCCTGCACACCACGGCGAGCGTGATCGGGATGGCCACCTTCGCCCTGCTGATCAACCCCGACCAGTTCGCCGCCCTGCGAGACGACCCGGACCTCGCCGACGGAGCCGTCGAGGAACTGCTGCGCTACACCGGAATCGGCCCCTGCACGGTGCGAGCCGCACTGGAAGACGCCGAAATCGACGGCCGCCTGATCAAGGCGGGAGAAAGCGTCGCCGTCTCGATGGACGCGGCCAACCGAGACCCGGCCAAGTTCCCCAACCCGGACGCGCTGGACCTGCGTCGCAACGCCACGGGACACCTCACCTTCGTCCACGGCGTGCACCAGTGCCTCGGCCAGCACCTCGCGCGAATCGAGCTGCGAACGGCGCTCCCGGCGCTCGTCACCAGATTCCCCGACCTGAGCCTGGCGATTCCGGTGGAAGAAGTCCCAATGCGCACCAACTCGAACATCTACGAAATGGAAAGACTCCCACTCACCTGGAACAACTGACCCAGACCGGCCCAGCGAGACTCACGCCCTCGCTGGGCCGGACCGCGCACGAAAGATGCCGCCGCCACGCTTCGCCACGAGCACGGGGACATCTTCCGGCAGGGGTGCGTGATCACAGATCTGCGGCTGAGCAAAGACATCCGACTGCGTCTACCGATGCGTCGGATCTGGAACAACAAGATCGAGGGGTGATCCTGCTCAGACGGCCGGAGGGAAGCGGGTCTCGTTGCGCTCGATCTTCGCGTAAGCGGCTTCGATCAGGTCGATGCCGCACACGTCCGTCAGCCGAACCAGGTAGAGCAGCACGTCCGCGGCCTCGTCCGCAAGCCGCTCCTTGAGAGCGCCCTCCGCCAGAGCCACCTCGATTCCGCCCTCACCGAGCCACTGCAGCTCCGCGATCAGCTCGCCGGCTTCTCCGTTGAGAGCCATCGCCAGGTTTTTCGGTGTGTGGTACTGCTCCCAATCTCGAGTAGCCGCAAACTCCCGCAACCTCGACCGAAGCCCCGCAACACTGTCCATGATCCCCACACTATCCAGCAGCAAATGGGAGCATGTTCAGCTCCTTGTACTTCCTTTCAGAACCGCTCCTCGAAGTGCCGGGTGCACTCCATCTCTCCGCGCGGCACCGAATCCGGCTCGTCCCGCACGGCGCGTTCGAGGCGGGCACCCACATCCAGACGAACGCGGGAATGATGAAGCACGGACGACGGCACCCACGCCGAGTCGCAGCGCAGACACTCGCCATCCGCGTGATCACATCGCGCGCCCGCATGCCGCGATGCGCGAGGCCGGCGCTCAACGGCCGATTCTGCCCCGAGGCTCAGGACCCCTGATGGTGTCGGTGATCTCGCTCGGTTGGGTGCGGTCGAGGGCACGGTGGGTATCGATGCACTCTGCAAGCGAGGGTGCAATAATGCACTATGAGATGAATCGTGCAACTAGCATGCGCGGACGGCGAATGGCCGCGACCGCCGCGCAGGTGACCTCCGTAGCCCTCAGGCTGACCGCTGAACGCGGCCTGTCCGGGTTCACCGTCGAGGAAGTCTGCGAACAGGTCGACATCTCCCGCCGCACCTTCTTCAACTACTTCGCCTCCAAGGACGACGCCGTCCTGGGAATCACCGCACGCAAGGACGACGACGCGCTCACGGACCAGTTCTTGGCGCGCGACAATCCCGCGAGCACCGGGCTCTCGCCGACCCTGCTCGACGACCTCGCCGAGCTGGCGGTGCAGCGCTGGGACCGCGCGGACATCACGGCAGAGAGCATCCGCGACGTTCTCGCAGTGTTCGAACGCGAGCCCCGGCTGCTCACCCGGTTCGTCGAGAAGATGCAGCGCGACGAGCAATCCGACGTGGAGCTCGTCGAGCATCGCGAGGGCCTCGCTTCCGGTGATCTCCGCGCCGCCGCCGCCGTGCAGATCATCCGCGCCCTGATCTCGGCCGCCGTGCGGGAATTCCTCACCCTGGCGAACACCGACACCTTCGCGGAGATCGTCGCCCGTCGGCTCGCCGCCGCCCGCGACCTCTTCGCATCGAACCCTGACCCCGAACGGAAATCATGACCACGACCGCTCCCGCCCCGCTTCTGCTGACGCAGCGGCGGATATGGATCATCTTCAGCGCGCTCATCGCGGGCATGCTGCTCTCAAGCCTCGACCAGACGATCGTCGCGACCGCCATGCCGACCATCGTCGGCGACCTCGGCGGCGTCGAGCACCAGGTGTGGATCACCACCGCCTACCTCCTCGCGACCACGATCGTCATGCCGATCTACGGCAAGTTCGGCGACGTCCTCGGCCGGCGCCGGCTGTTCCTCATCGCGATCGCGCTGTTCACGCTCGCCTCGGTGGGCTGCGCGTTCGCCACCGACTTCTGGGCGTTCGTGGTGTTCCGCGCCATGCAGGGCCTCGGCGGCGGCGGGCTCATGATCCTGTCGCAGGCGATCATCGCCGACATCGTCCCGGCCAACGAGCGCGGCAAGTACCTCGGCCCGCTCGGCGGCATCTTTGGCCTGTCGGCCGTCGGCGGCCCCCTGCTCGGCGGGTTCTTCGTCGACCACCTCACCTGGCAGTGGGCGTTCTACATCAACATCCCGGTCGGCATCGCCGCCTTCGTCATCGCGCTCGTGGCGCTGACCCTGCCGAACAAGAAGGCGACCCAGCCGATCGACATCCTCGGCGTCGTGTTCCTCTCGATCGCCACGACGTGCCTCATCTTCTTCACCGACTTCGGCGGCGACAAGGCGCACGGCTGGGCCGCGGTCGAGACGTGGGCCTGGGGCCTCGGTCTGCTCGCGGCGGCGGTCGCGTTCATCGTCACCGAGGCGCGCGCCGCGGACCCGATCATTCCGCTGAGCCTGTTCCGCAACCCGATCTTCGTGAACGCCACCGCGATCGGCCTCGCGCTGGGCCTCGGCATGTTCGCCGCCATCGGGTTCGTGCCGACGTTCCTGCAGATGTCGTCGGGGACCTCGGCGGCCGCCTCCGGGCTGTTGCTCCTGCCGATGATGGTGGGCCTTCTCGGCACGTCGATCGCCTCGGGTGCCATGATCACCAGGACCGGCCGGTACCGGATCTTCCCGATCGTCGGCACGATCATCACCGCCGTCGCCATGATGCTGATGACGACGCTCGCCGCCGACACCCCGATCTGGCTGATCTGCGTCTACCTGTTCGTCTTCGGCGCGGGCCTCGGGCTCATCATGCAGGTGGTCGTGCTGGTCGTGCAGAACGCGGTTCCCGCCGCCATGATCGGCACCGCGACGAGCACCAACAACTACTTCCGCGAGGTCGGCGCCGCGCTCGGCACCGCGGTGTTCGGCACGATCTTCACCACCCGCCTCACCGAGAACCTCACCGGGGTCTTCACCGCCTCTGGTGCCTCGGCGTCGGACGCTTCGACCGCGACCGCGACGCTCGATCCCAAGACGCTGAGCCAGCTCCCCGACGAGATCCGCGACGGCGTGGTCACGGCCTACGCCGATGCCCTCGCGCCCGTCTTCTGGTATCTGCTGCCGTTCATCGGCATCGCCTTCGTCCTCGCCTTGGTCCTCAAGCAGATCCCGCTGTCGGACGTCGCCGGGCTCGTCGCCCGCGGCGAAGCGATCGGCGGCGAGGAGGCGGAGCGACTGGAAGCCGAGCAGCGCACGCAGAAGGCGCCGGAGGCCGACTCGGCAAACACCAGGGCAACCCGGGAAGAGGATCCGGTCGCCTGAGCCGCTCACCTGCAAGTACTACCAAGAGCCGCAGGCTTGCCGGTAGTACTTGCAGGTGCCCAGGGGGCAGCCGCCAGACGGCGACCCGGCCTGCGAAGATCGAGCCATGTCTGAAGGAACCGGACGCGTCACCGCCCCGAACGGACCCGCCGAGTGGGACGGCGACGACTACCAACAGCGCTTCGACGCGCTGGCGGCTTCCGGGGCGGACGTTCACGGTGAAGCAGGCTTCGTCCGCTCCTTCTCCCCCGCGAGCGTCCTCGACGCCGGCTGCGGGACGGGCCGCGTGGCCATCGAACTGGCTCGGCACGACATCGAGGTCATCGGGGCCGATCTCGACAGCTCGATGCTGACCACCGCCCACCGCCTGGCCCCGGAAATCCCGTGGGTCCAGGCCGATCTGGCCGAGCTCGACCTCGGGCGAACCTTCGACGTGGTCGTCATGGCCGGCAACGTTCCGCTGTTCACGCCGTCCGGCACCCAAGCCGCGCTGGTGGCGGGCGTGGCCCGCCATGTGCGCCCCGCAGGCCTGCTCATCGCCGGTTTCAGCCTCGACCGCGGCTACCGGATCGCCGACTACGACGCGCACGCCGCGGCGGCCGGGCTCACGCTGACCGACCGGTTCGCCACCTGGGACCGAGCCCCCTTCGCCAACGGCGACTACGCGGTGTCGGTCCACACCCGCTGAACACCTCGCACAACTCCGGCTGATCGCTCATGGCTGCGATCGAAATGTCCGTCCTGAAAGAACACGCTGGCGGGCTCGTTGGGAGACGTGCTTGCCGTGCCCGTGATGTTGTCGATCCGCATGGACTGCCCCAGGCAGGGAGGACGTGTCGTGCCGCACGGCACGTCCTCCCTGCCTGCCTCTTTCGGCCGTAGCGGGTGACGCTCTACATCTGCGAGTCGGCCAACCCGAGGCGTGCAGCGTCATCGCTTCCCTCGAACATCAGCGACGCCGTCGGCTTCCGCGGGTTTGCGCGGTCATGCCTGCTCTTCTTCGATCGCGGCAGCGAGCCAGTGTTGCCAGGACTCGGCGCGCTGCTTCGGGTCGGCGAGTTCGCCGTAGTGGTGGTCGCTGACCGCGATCGGCATTCCGATCGCGGACCGTTCGTGGAATCGGATGAGCTCATCCGCGGTGCGCAGCCCGATGAACTTCTCGGTCAGGTAGTCCACCTCGCCGCGGAGCTGCGGTCCGCCGGGCAGGTCGATCGTCACCTGTTCGCCGAGCCGGGCCGGGGCGAGCAGCAGGCGCAGCCGGTCCCATCCGCCGATCGCAGGCGCCTCCGCCTCCACATAGGACGCCGGACGACCGCCGAAGTGCCGCAGGTACTGGGCGAGCGTGAACAGGTACATGTCCCAGCCGCTGCTGGTCATGCCCTCGTACTCGTCGCTCCAGTCGTCACCGAGGACGCCACTGTGGACGAACCGGAGCACGCTCGACCCGCCGTCCCTGCCCTCTACCAGGTACTCGAAGGCGTTCGTGGAGCCGTCCTCGGCCGCCGGGGTGCGGATGGTCAGCTTGCGCGGCGGATCCCACTCGGTGACCTCGGAGCTCTCCGGGTCGATCTCCATCGGCATGAACCACGCCGCCAGGCCGGGCCCAGTGGCGATGGCCTGCCAGACCTCCTCCGGCGAGGCGGGCAGCTCAATCTCCTTGGGCAGCTTGAATTCACGCCCCATCTCGTCCCTCTCCCACTCGGTCCATTGAAGGGTGCAGCGCCACCACGAGCCGGTGCCTGCGGCCCCCGGCGGCGCTCTCATCGTGGTACTTCGCCACCAGTCCGGCGACCGCGTCGGAGAGATCCTGGGCGAACGCGGCCCGTTCCGCCGCGCCCGCGAAGCGAATCTCCCCGTCGATGGCGAAGGTGGCCACCCGTTTGCCCGCCTTGCCTCCGGCGCCGATCAACGCGCCGACGTCCTGCACCAGGCGGGCCGCCACGGCCAGCAGCCACCGGGCGGAGAGCCGATCCGGCGAGCGGGACGGGTCCGGCGCCACCGGACCGGAGGCCGACGGCGAGATCACGTAGGCCCCGGCCGTCGCGCGCATCACGCGCTCGGTCATGTTGCCCTTGCGCCGCTCCTCGACCAGCTCGATGAGGCCGTGCTTTTCCAGGCCACGCAGGTAGTAGTTGACCTTCTGCCTGCTCAGACCGAGCTTGGCCGCGAGCGACGACGCCGAGCCAGGTTCGGCGAGCTCGTGCAGCAGCCGCGCACGTACCGGTTCCAGCGTCACCGCGGCCGCGGACGGCTCGTCGATAACCGCAACTTCCAACATGAGACCGAGCATGCCTTTGACAAAATTTTTTGTCAGAAAACATTGGCTGTCGGTCAGGTCACCTTCCTCGCGGAGACGTCACTGGACACCGTCAAGCCATGAGCAAGCGCAAACCGCTGTCGGGACGGCGTAGTCGCACGCCGCGCAGATACCTTGCCCTGCACCGAGAATCGCCGCGGCGATCAGGAACATCGGCACGCTCTTGGTGGTGGCGAGGATGTGCATGCCCAGCGCGATCTCCACTGCGCACAAGGCGTTGTAGGCGACCTGGGTCAAGCACCAGGCGACGAGCACCATCGCGACCGAGCTCGCGCACCAACGTTTGTCAGTTGTGCACAACGGGTCTGCCGATCTTGTGCCCGCATGCCATGGAGCGGTGGGCCGCCGAGCCGTAGGCTTGTGCCTCACAACTCACAGGGCAGGCACGGAGGTGACAGCGTTGTCCCCACCTGCGTCGAGGGCGTTGTCCGCGATGACGGGCGAGGCCGATCCGGAGATCAAGTCGCTGGTTTCCGAGACCGCGCGGCGGCTCAACGACCAGCTGCCCCATCTCGCGCGGGACATGAGCGACCTGCTCGCGCACCGCATCGACAAGCTGGATTCCGACGGCGACCTGGTGCAGCTGCTGCTGGCCAGCGTCGACGCCAACATCAAGACGATCGTGCACGTGCTCACCAACCACATCCCGATCGAGCACCTGCAGCCGACCACGGCGGCGGTGGAGTACGCGCTGCGCCTGGCGCAGCGCGACATTCCCGGGAACTCGCTGGTGCGGGCCTACCACATGGGGCAGGACTACCTCATCCAGCGCGTCTACGGCGAGGTGCAGCGGCTCGGCTGCCCGGCCGGCACCCAACTGCTGGTGCTGCACCACATCTCGCGCGTGGTGTACCAGTACATCGACTGGATCTCGCTGTACGTCATCGACGCCTACGAGGAGGAGCGCAAGCGCTGGAACAACACGCGCGGCAGCGTCCAGTCCTCGTTGGTCCACAAGATCCTCAGCGACCAGCCCGTGCCCGCGGCGGCCTTCGAGGCCGAAACGGGCTACCGGCTCGGGCAGTTCCACATCGCCGCGATCATCTGGAGCCCCGACTCCTCGACCGATCAGCTGCGCACCCTCGAAGAACGCGCGCGAACCCTCGCGGTTCGCTGGAACTCGTGCGGTCCGCCGATCGTCACCGCCATCGACCGCTCCACGGCGTGGGCGTGGATCCCGCGCGGGAGGAGCGCGGAGGCGATCGACATGGCTGATGTCCGCCGATTCGCCGAAGATTCCGGCGGGTGCCGCATCGCGCTCGGCCTGCCCGGCTGCGGAACCGCCGGATTCCGGCGCTCGCACGCGCAGGCCCAGGCGGCCCGCTCAGTGGCGTTGGCCTCGCCGAGCGACCGGACGCCGCTGGCGGTCGGGTTCGGCGACCAGGGCGTCGCGATCGTGTCCATGCTCGCCAAGGACATCGACGAGACCCGGCAATGGGTGCGCGACGTGCTCGGCCAGCTCGCCGTCGCCAACGAACACGCCGCCACGCTGCGGGAGACGATGCGCACCTTCTTCCGCACCGGCGAGAACTACGCGCGGACCGCGGAACTGATGCACCTGCACCGCAACACGGTGAAGTACCGGATGAACAAGGTCTTCGGCGAAGGCAGCACCCCGACCTCCTACGACCGGATGGACGTCGCCCTGGCCCTGGAGGTCTGCCACTTCCTCGGCGAGCGCGTCCTCCACCAGCCGGACCAGCCCTGACTTCCGGGTGCCCTGGCACGCGATTCGCCGAGCACCGCGAAAAACGAGCTGCGGATCAGTGTCGGAGGTGGCGTAGCGCGCGGGCGGCCGCGTTGGCGCCGCACATGCCGTGCGCGCCCGGTCCTGGCGGGGTCGCCGCCGAGCACTGGAAGTGGCCCGGCAGTCCGACGTCGTAGGGCTGCAAGGTGGTGCGGGGACCGAAGGTCACCTGCCGGAGGTCTTTCGCGCCCGTCAGGATGTTGCCGCCGACGAAATTGGCGTTGCCCTGGGCGAATCCGGCCGGGGTGCCGACCGCGGTGCCGACGATCCGGTCGCGGAACCCGGGGGCGAACCGCTCGATCTGCGCGATGATCGCTTCGGTCGCGTCGCCGGTGTAGCCGTACGGGACGTGCGCGTATGTCCACAGTGGATGCGTGTCGCCCACCGAGCGCGTCGGGTCGGCGAGGTACTGCTGTCCGACCAGCACGAACGGCCGGTCGGGCATGCGTCCGGCGTGCACCGCCCGCTCGGCCGCGGCTACCTCCGCCGGGGAACCGCAGATATGCACCGAGCCGGACCGCTGGGCCTTCTCGGCGGCCCAGGGCACTCCG
The DNA here is from genome assembly GCF_040655595.1 of Saccharopolyspora sp. NPDC050389. Taxonomy (NCBI): domain Bacteria; kingdom Bacillati; phylum Actinomycetota; class Actinomycetes; order Pseudonocardiales; family Pseudonocardiaceae; genus Saccharopolyspora; species Saccharopolyspora sp. NPDC050389. Next base: position 9,879 of record NZ_JBFAKG010000114.1, on the reverse strand, counting down.
CCCGCCACCGCGAAGTCGACCTTGAAAGCGGCGGGCCCGTACCGGAACCGGCGGTAGGCACGGGAGATACGTGACGGCAGCCGGTCGCCCAGCGCGTCGGCGACCGCGGTCGGCGCGACATCCCACACCACGACGTCCGACGGCGGGAGCTGCGCCGCCGACCGGACCCGGACACCGGTCTCGATCTTCCCGCCGTGGTCGCGCAGCAGTGCGGCCAGCGCGTCCGTGATGGCGCGCGAGCCGCCTTCGGCGACCGCCCAGCCGTGCCGGTGGCCTGCGGTCAGGATGCCGAGCCCGATCGCCGAGGACAGCGGCAGATCCAGCGGCCGGAATGCGTGCGCGGCCACGCCCAGCCACAGCGCCCGCGCCTGCTCGGTGCGGAACACCCGAGCCAGCGTCGTGGCAGGCAGGAGCGTCGGGATGCCGAACCGGGCGAGCCGCAATGGATGCCGCGGCAGGCGCAGGAGCGGACGAAGGATGTCCTCGCTCAGCGCGTCGTATCCCTGGGCCGGTCGCTCGAACAGCGCGCGCCAGCGGCGGCCGTCGGGCCCCAGCTCGTCGACCGTTTCGGCCACCGAGCGGTGCAGGATGCCGGCGGTGCCGTCGTCGAGCGGGTGCGCGCAGTCGATCTCCGGCAGTCGCCAGCGCAGGCCGTAGCGGTCGAGTCCCAGATCGCGCAGGACGTGCGAGCCGACCGCCATCGGGTGTGTCGCCGAACAGTGGTCGTGCAGCAGGCCGGGGACGATCGCCTCGACGGTGCGGGTGCCGCCGCCGATCTCGTCCGCCGCCTCCAGCACGGTGACGTCGACGCCCGCCCGGGCCAGGACTGCGGCGGCGGTGAGCCCGTTTGGGCCGCTGCCGATCACGGTCGCGGTGCTCATCGGAGTCCCTCCCGAGGGTCTATGCGTGCGCTTCCTGGGCGGGTGGAGGGCGAGCCGACTCGCCCTCCACCCCGGAGTCTTCCAGCCGGAAGCCACCGTGCGAATCGTCAGGCGGTCGCGCGGACCGCCGGATCGGGTGCGCTGCGGCTGGTGTCGCGGGTCCAGGTGACGTCGAGCGGGATCGGCCCGTCCGGCAGCCACGGCTGCGCCGCCACCGCGTCGGAAACCTTCCAGGTGCCGCGCTCGATAACGCCGAGCGCGGCGTCGATCACCTTGTAGTGCTGGACCTTCGAGTGGATCGCCTGCGACTCCACCCACACCACGAGCCATTCGCCGGGGGCGAACCCGACGCGGGACTGCACCGCGCCGACCAGGTCCTCGTCGTGCAGGTGGCCGTCGCCGAAGTTGAAGCCGATCAGCGAATTGCAGGCGAACTCGGCCTCCCGCACCGTGCGCCGGTCCAGATCGGGCACGTTCTTCAGCAGCACCGAGAACAGGCCGCGGCCCTGGCTGTGCATCGACCGCCAGGCGATCGTCTGCTGCATCGTGATCTCCGCGACCACCGGCGGATAGCCCATCGCCCGCAGCTGGTCGACCTGGTTCTTCGTCGGCCGGTGCGGCAGCGAGTTGAGCTTCTCCTCCGCGCCCGGGGCGAACACCCACAGCGCCGAGGCCCAGTTGCCCGCGTACTGCCGCATCGACGGCAGGAAGGAGACCAGGTCGGGACGCAGGTTGCCCAGGATCGGGAAGAACACCAGCGCGGCGACGATCGCGGCGGTCAGCCACGGCGAGGACATGTCGCCGATGCCGTAGCCGTCCCAGGCCGGGAAGCCGAGGAACAGGAAGATCGAGAGGTAGCCGAAGAGGATGTTCCACTCCAGCGGCACGGCCAGCGGGAACGTCGACGTGATGAACAGGTGGAACACCACCATCAGCGTCACGCCGGCGAGCGTGAGCCAGTAGTTGGTGGAGAACAGCAGCACCAGCGGCGTGATGACCTCGACGGTGGTGCCGCCGACGTGCGCCATGAACGTCGCGAGACCCGAGGGCCGGATGTCGCGCGGGAAGTCGCGGTAGTGCGCGCGCTTGAGCCACTTGGCCGGCATGCACGGGCTGTTGGACACCATCGGCGGCACGACGTTGGTGAAGTGCAGGCCGAACTTCGACATGCCGGCGCCGATCCACACCGTGCAGATCAGCAACTTCGCCGCGACGATCATGTCGACGAACGGCAGCGCGGCGAAGAACACCAGGGCCGGCAGGTACTGCTCGCCCCGGGCGGCCAGGAAAATCGTCTTGTCCCGCAACCCGTTCAGCACGTAGAGCACGATCGGCGCGATCAGCAGCGCCGGGGCGACCAGGCCGGAGGTGTTGTCCGGGATCACCGCGCTCAGCGACGCGCTCGGCGCTCCGGGCAGCACGACGGCCACCAGCAGGCTCGCGAGGAACGCCAGGTACAGGACGACGTCGAACGCCGTCCGGCGATCATCGCCGGTGAACGGCACCCGCCGCCACGGGCGCAGCCTGATCGAGCCCGGTCTCGCCCAGAAGAGCACGCCGCCGGTCATGGGCTTGAACTTGCCGGCGATCGGGCCCCAGGATCCGGCGACGCCGAACGCTTCGAGGAAAACCGTCCACAGCAACAGCTTCTGGTAGACGACCGGCTCGTTCCACCAGTTCCCCACGTCCCAGAACGGCCCAACTCCGGAAGTCCAGGTCGCCAGTGCCGTGCCTGCCAGGATGTAGAGGAAGACCAGCTTGACCACGTATGTCGCCGGAATCATCTTCGGCGACCCGAAACCGTGCTGCACCCAGTGCAGGGCCAGGGCCTTCAACCGTTCCCGGAGGGGCTCGTCCAGGAAGGTCTCCAGGTCCACTGGCGGGAAATCGGCTGTTTTGAACCCCATTGTTCTCACCTCTCGAGCGAACTCGTCCGGGCACGACGGATCGCGCCCGGAAACCGCGTTCGGGCGGGGAATGCCAACTGGAAATCGCCTACGCGTGCACGGCCAACTCGCGGAGGCGCAACTTGTCGACCTTGCCGACCGGGTTCTTCGGCAGCTCGTCGACCAGGTGGATCTCCACCGGATGCTTGACCTTGGTGAGGTCTCGCCGGCAGCGTTCGAACAGGTCCTCGGCGGTCAAAGACGTGCCCGGGTAGGCGACGACCCACGCCACCGGCACCTCGCCGTAGACGGGGTGCGGTGCCCCGACGACGGCCGCTTCGAGGACGTCCGGGTGCCCGTGCAGGACCGCTTCGATCTCCTTGGGGTACAGGTTCTCCCCACCGCGGATGATCATGTCCTTGATCCGGTCGACGAGGGTGAGGTAGCCGTCCTCGTCGATCCGCCCGACGTCGCCGGTGCGCAGCCAGCCGCCGGCGAGCGTCGCCGCGGTGTCGTCGGGGCGGTTCAGGTAGCCGCCCATGACGTTCGGGCCGGAGATGACGACCTCGCCCACCGCGCCGGTGGGCAGGAGCTCGCCGTCGGGGCCGAGCACCGCGATCCGCTGACCGGGCAGCGCCGGGCCGACCGTGCCCAGCTTCCGCACGCCGTCGACCGGGTTGCACGTCGACGCGCACGTCCCCTCGGTCAGCCCGTAGCCCTCGACCAGCACGAACCCGAACCGCTCCTCGGTGCGTTCGAGCAGTTCCCGCGACACCGGCGCGGCGCCGCAGACGGCGAAGCGCAGCGAGCTCGTGTCGGCGCGGACGGACTCCGGCAGCTCCGCCAACCGCGCGTAAATCGTTGGCACAGCGGCGAAGTAGGTAGGCCGGTAGCGCTCGACCGCGGCCAGGAACGGCTCCGGGCCGAAGCGTTCGAGCACGGTGAGCTGCCCACCGGCCAGCATGCTGGCGAGGAAGCTCACGCAGATCGCGTTGACGTGGAACAGCGGCAGCACCAGCAGGCAGTGGTCGGCCTCGGTCAACCTGAAGTGATCGACCATCATCGACGCCATCGCGAGCAGGTTCGCGTGCGTCAGCATCACGCCCTTGGGACGCCCGGTGGAACCGCTGGTGTAAACCAGCAGCGCGAGATCCGCGCCCCGCGGATCGTGCGGCGGGAGCTCGGCTGCCGCTCCCGGCTGGGCGAGGTCGTCCACCGCGATCGACGGCAGCCCACCCGCGGGAGCGTCCGGCCCGGCGTTGACGACGAGCTTCGCGCCCGAGTCGATCAGCTGGTACTCGGCCTCGTTCGCGGTGAAGACGGGGTTGAGCGGAGTCGCGGTCGCCCCGAGCCGCCAGGCGGCCAGGAGCACCAGGAGCAGCTCGATGCGGTTGGGGAGCATCACGGCGACCACGTCCCCGGCCCCGATCCCCCTGCCGGAAAGCTGACCCGCGACCGCGTCGACCCGGCGCACGACCTCGGCGTAGCTGTGCTCATGACGCGCGTCGCGCAAGCAAGGACGCGGCGCGTCCCGGCCTGGCCGAGTCCAAGGCAGATATCCGAAAGTCACCATTCACCTCGCATCGCGGTGTACGTGACCCGGAACACTAAGAGCACCAAGGCGCCCCGCCCATGTCCAACATCGCCCAAGACCCACGACACCGTTGTGCGCGATCGACAAACGGCCGCGGCGATCGGGCTGTGTTCGGGTTGGGGGAACTGGAGATCGGGGCGGTGCTCTGCGGGTGCCGACGAGGCGTGACGCACGGTCACGCGAAGGGCGTCCGCAACCAGCTTGTGAGACTGCTGGAGACCGTGTGGCATGCCTGCGGTGGGTGTGCGGGATCTTGTTCGTGCTGTACACGGGAATGCCGTGGGAATTCCTGCCGCCGCCGAGCGGCACCCGGACAACGGTCATCGCTTGGCCGCCGGACAGCTGCTCCCGAGCACTTGCCGACAAACCGGGCGGTTCACACCGACGTCCGTACACTGGACACCGGCACGAGTGGAAGACGCGTGTCGGCTTGTGGGGGGCGCGTGTCGGCGCGTGGCGAACGGTTCAGCGGGTGCGTTCGTAGTGGCGGCGTGCTTTTGCGCGGTTGCCGCAGACGGCCATCGAGCACCAGCGGGCGCGGTTGGCGCGGCTGCGGTCGAGCAGGAACAGCCGGCACTCGTCGTTGGCGCAGGGGCGCAGTCGGCCGGGTAGTTGCTTCTCGGTGGCGGCCCAGGCGAGGACCACCTCGACGGCCAGCCGGGCGTGCGGGGGAGTCTTGACTGTCCACTGAAGACCATCCGGAGTGAACTCCGGGACCTGGTGGACCCCTTCGAGCAGCGGGCTCAACGCGGCGGGCGAGCTTTCTCCGCACACGACGTCCCGCAGGGCGTCCCGCGCCTCGCGCAGCAGCGCCAGCTCCGCGAGGCTGCCTTCGCCACCGTGCTCCCGCGCCCAGCGCCTCCCTCCGGCCGGGTCGCCGAGCGCGTCGTGTTCCTCGCCGTTGACCAGTGGCCTGCTGTTGAGCAGGTCCAGCAGCGCGTCCATCGGGCCCCGCTCTCTCTAACCAGATAATGTCGTTTGACAGGTTAGCCCATCCCGTGCTTCCATGACCTGAACCTAACCGTATTAAACCTTTAAAGGGGTTAGAAATGAGCTCGGTGCACCACCGGACCGCCACCGTCGACGGCCACGAGATCTTCTACCGCGAAGCCGGCCCCGCCGACGCCCCCGCGATCGTCCTGCTGCACGGCTACCCGACCAGCTCGTTCATGTTCCGCGAGCTCATCCCCCTGCTGGCCGGGGACTACCACGTCATCGCGCCGGACCACCTCGGCTTCGGCCACTCCGCTGCCCCCCTCGTGGGGGAGTTCGCCTACACCTTCGACGCCCTCGCCGAACTCACCTCCGGGCTGCTCGACCAGCTGGGCCTGGACCGCTACGCCCTCTACGTCCACGACTACGGAGCCCCCATCGGCTGGCGCCTCGCGCTCAAGCGCCCCGAACGGATCTCCGCCCTCGTCACCCAGAACGGCAACGGCTACGAGGACGGTTTCGTCGAGTCGTTCTGGACCGACGTCTGGGCGTACGGGGCGAACCCTGGCCCCGGCACTGAACCCGCTGTCCGCGCCGCGCTGAGCGTCGACGCCATCCGCTGGCAATACGTGCACGGCGTGCCCGACCCGAGCCTGGTCAGCCCGGACACCTGGGAGCACGACTTCGCCCTCGTCTCCCGCGAGGGCAACGACGAGGTCCAGCTGGCGCTGTTCCGCGACTACCCGAACAACCGCCCGCTCTACCCGCTGCTGCACGAATTCCTGCGCACCAGCGAGGTCCCGGTGCTCGCCGTGTGGGGCCGCAACGACGAGATCTTCGGCCCGGCGGGCGCGCGGGCCTTCGCCCGCGACGCCAAGGACGCGGAGGTGCACCTGATCAACGGCGGTCACTTCCTGTTGGAGAGCCACCTGGACGTCGTAGCGGGTTACCTGCGCGGCTTCCTCGGGCGCGTACTGGGCTAGTTAGTAGTGCAACGGCGCTCAGGTGAGTGGATAGCCGCGTCGTTCGTAGTGGCTGAGACGGGCTTGGTGCTGGCGTCGTCGGCGCCAGCACGACGACGACCAGACGTGCTCGACGCTCGCCGCGGGGCGCAGGACCAGGTTGACCAGCAGGCGTCGGACTTCCGGTAGCGTGAAGCCGATCATGCCCTGATCGCTGGTGCCAGATCCCCTTTCGCCGCACGGGATCGGGTCACCGCCGGCCAGGCGTGGGCGAGCATCGACAGCGTGGCGTGGGCGTACCAGGCACGCCAGGAGCGGACCTCGTAGTGGTCGAGTCCGGCGTCGTTCTCGGCCTGCTGGAAGCATTCCTCGATCCGCCGGCGGGTCCCAGCGATCCAGGCCAGGTCCAGCAGAACACCCGCCGCCCCTGACTTGCGGCGGGATGAGAGATCGACGCCCTAGGCTCCCGCCGCATAGCCGTTTTCGGGGCACAAACGGGGTGCAGCGTTCACGGCCAGGTCACCTGTGCCGTCCTGATAGGACGGTGTCGGCCGGGAGTTCCGCTGCTCGCCAAGGGCAACATGGGCCTTGTCCCATTGGCTGATCGCGAGATGCCTGTAGCGTTCGGCCGTCTGCACCGACTTAGGGTCGTTTCAGAAGGGCTCCGGGCGAGCTCGCCCCGGGACACCTGAGGCCTGGCAGGGTGGCGTTTTCGCGCGAAACCGCCACCCCGCCCTCACGCGGACTGCCGTTTTCGCGCGAAAACGGCGCACCAGCGCAGCGACTGCGCGCAATCGGAGGATCTCGTCGTGATCCGCACCTCGTCCTCGACGGACACCCGGTAGTACGCCCTATTCCGGTGCCTGGAAGCCGCCGATCTTCTGCTCGAGCAGTTCCGCCAGCCGTAGCGGGGTGCGGTCCTCGAACATCGGACCGATGAGCTGCACTCCTACCGGCAGCCCCTCGGGGGTAAGGCCCGTTGGGATGGCGGTGGCGGGCAGGCCGGGCATGGTGGCTATTCCCGCCAAGACGAGCTGGTCGAAGTACGGGTACTCGACGCCGTCGATGTCGATTCGGCGTTCAAACACATTGGCGTTGTGGTCGTGCGGGAACGCGGGAGTGGGCGTGATCGGACAGAGCACGGCATCGAACTCGGCGAAGAGCTGCCGCCAGCCGTGGCGGTGGAGTTCGCGACGGTTGTTCGCCTCGAGCCAGTCACGGTGGCTGGACACCATGGCGCGCAGCCGCGCCGCGTCCAGACTCTGGTCGTCCGCGCTCAGTCCGGCGGAGCGAGTCCGCAGCTGTTCGTACGCCTCGACGGGATAACCGGCGACGGCGCCCGAGAAGTGCAACTGCGTGTAGATCGTCGCGGCTTCGGTCAGATCGGGCAGCAGTGGACTGTGCCGTTCGACGCGGGCGCCGTCGTCGGCAAGCGCGTCGGCCACCCGGTTCACGCCCGCCCGCACGGCGGACCCGGTCGGAATGAGCGGATGCTCGTCGATGACCAAGATCCGGAAGTCGGACAGCCGTTCGTGGCGCGCGGGCGGCAGCGTCACGTCGTATGCGACGCCGAGCGTCTGTGGGTCCGGTCCGGCCATTACGTCGAGCAGGAGTGTGAGGTCGCGGGCGGTGCGCGCCATCGGGCCCACGACGGCGAGGTCGAGGTCGACCGGCAAGGCTGGCACGGACGGAGAGACCATGCCGCGGTTCGCCGCCAGCCCGAGCGTCGGCTTGTGTGCGTAGACACCGCAGAAGTGCGCGGGAGTGCGCAGCGAGCCGGCGATGTCGGAGCCGATGGACAGCGCGCCGAATCCGGCCGCCAGGGCCGCCGCTGATCCGCCGGAGGATCCACCTGACGTGCGAGCGTGATCCCACGGGTTGTTGGTGGTGCCGTAGATCTCGTTGAAGCTCTGGATATCCTGCAGCCCCAACGGAACATTGGTCTTACCGAGCACCACCGCGCCGGCGGCCTTGAGCCGCGACACCTGTACCGCGTCCTCGGCCGGCAGGTAGTTGCGGTGCGGCGGCATGCCCCAGTTCGTGGGCAGCCCGGCGATGTTGTAGGACTCCTTGACCGTCACCGGAATACCGAGCAGCGGCCGGTCCTCGCCACAGGCCCGCGCCTCATCGGCCGAGCGCGCCGCAGCCCGTGCGCGGTCGAAGTCCGGCACACAGATCGCGTTGATCACCTTGTCGTCCCGCTCGATACGGGCGATCGCCTCCTCGGTCAATTCCACCGAGGTCACCTCACCGGCACGCAAGGCAGCCGAAAGCTCTTCGGCCGACTGAAAGTTCCACTCCATGAATCCGACGCTATCGGCCTGCCGCAGAGGACATAAAATGCCGCTTCGCACAACGGGAAGTCGAACGGGCCACCTTGTCACGCACTCGTTCTGCCATCGAAGATGGCCCACCCCAGGTCAGCAGTGTCGGCAGTGGGCCAAATCCACTGGCAGGACATGAAATGCCGCTTCGCACAACGGGATAGATGTCTCAATACTCGTCATGTTCCTCAGCCCGGACCACCCAACGGCTACCAGCTGTGCGCCGTGCTGTTCGTCAACCCCCGCGGCGGCACCTTCGCCCTTTCTATCGATCCGGCTTTCAGCCCTTCTGAACCGCGGCGGAGCCGCCTGCGCTGCCGCCGCGCTTCGAACCATTGCAGGGCCCGGAACGCACTCGTAGTGCGGCCGTTCGGGTCACCTGTGGCACACCGTCGGCGGGTAGACAGTATTGTGCATAAGATATTATGTTGTCAGTCACATTCTGAGGGTGACGATGAGGTGGTCCAGCGTGCAAAGCACTACGCCGCGTCCCGCCGCGCCACCGCGACCCGAGATCGCGTCGTCGTGGGCCCGCTCGCGGCTGAGCGGTTTGCGCGAAGACGGCGCGCCGCGCCTCGCGCACGGCTCGGTCGCCGCCGAGAGCGGCCTGGTCCGCGCGGCCGGCCCGGTGCTGGAACGGGCGAAGGCCGAACTCGACGGGGCTCCGGTCGGGCTCGTGCTCGCCAACCACACCGCGCACGTCGTCGACGTGCAGTTCGCCGACCGCTCGGCCGGGCGGGCGATCGCCGATCTCGGCATCGCGCCGGGCGTTCAGCTCGGCGAGGACCAGGTGGGCACCAATGCGATCGGCACCCCGCTGGAGACCAAGCGCGAGCTGCTGGTGCGCGGGCCCGACCACTTCATCGCGGCGTTCCGCTCGTTCACCTGCTACGGGCACCCGATCATCCACCCGATCATCCACCCGATCACCCGCCGGCTCGAAGGCGTCCTCGACATCGGCGACTGCTCTGGCGAGGAGAACCGGCTGTTCCCGCCGCTGCTCCGGCGGATGGTCCGGGACATCGAGGACCGGCTCCAGCTCGGCTCGACCCGCGCCCAGCGCCGATTGCTGGCGGAGTTCCAGGTCGCTGCGCGCCAGCGGGGACGCCCGGTCATCGTGGTCGGGCAGAGCCTCGTGCTGGCCACGCCGCACGCGATCGACCTGCTCGAACCCGCCGACCACGCGGCCGTGCGGACCTGCGCCGAAGTGTGCGACATCCCGTGAGTTCGGTGGTTCCTCGTTGGGAACGTGAGGGTGGGTTGCCACCAGGAGCAGGGCGTTCAGGTTGATCTCCACAC
>NZ_JBFAKG010000113.1:0-28521 GCF_040655595.1 Saccharopolyspora sp. NPDC050389 | reverse complement strand
TCATCGGGCACCAACCGTCGCGACAACTCATCAACCACGAACCAAGATCATGCCCGCAAACCCCACCAAGATCCAAACGAGACACGCTCTTAGCCGGGCGATGCGAAGTGCAGCGCCACCGGCTCGCGGCCGGTGGCGAGGTAGCCTCGGCCGGGCGGGCCGCTGAGGTACTGGTCCGCCTCAAGTGCCAGGTTGTGGGCGACGGAGACCGTGCGCCCTGCCGGGGTGAGCACGATCCGGGCGCCTGCGGACATGATGGCGTTGATCAGGCGTGCCAAAGGGCTGGGGAACCCGCCGAGCACCGGTGTGGCATCCACGGTGAGAACCAGGGCCCGGCGGCCGCGGGCGCCGGGGTGGCTGATGTCGTCCAGCAGTGTCGGGCTGTCGGCGAACCCCTGCTGGGTGGGCAGGATCGTGACGTGGTCGGCGTCGTCGAGGACTACTGCATAGGGCTCGTCGCCGAAGGTTTCCGCCTCCTCGCGCAGCCTGGTGTCCGCAATGGTCACATCGGTGAGCACACGGATACCTGGGTCGTCCGGAAGCGTGCGGGCCAGTGGTGAACGGGGCGGGGAAACGGCGAGCACGCCGATTCCCGCTCGGCGCAAGGATTCGGCGACGGCGGCGGCCGCCGTGGTCTTCCCCGACTCGGCCGGACCGGATACCAGGAGCAAGTGATGCCTGCCGTGAAACAGGTCCAGGCCGATGGTGGCGTTGTCGGCGCCACCCACGCCGAGCGGAATCCAGGTTGACGAGGGCAGCGGATCCGGAAGCGTTAGTCCGCTCAGCGGCACCCGCGCGGGGATCGGCGGGAACTGCTTGGGCGCCCGAACCGGGTCTAAGTCCCGGATCTCGTTGCCCCGCACCGGTAAGCAGATCTGCACGTGCAGCCCGGTCGCCGCATCGACGGCCCTGCCGGGCAGGGACGGTGGGCTGGTCATCGCCGCAGGCAGGTGCATGCGGCGCGTCTCTTCCTTCGGGAAGGGCAGCAGCAGCCGCCGGGAATACAGGGCGGGAAGCTTGTGGTCGAGCATGTCCTGGCCGCCGATCGCCACGATGTGGATCCCAAGCGGGGCTCCCTTGGTGATGATCTCGCGCATGGTCATGACCAGGGACGTCGGCGTGAACGCCGGATCGCTGTGGTCCTCGAAGTGTTCCCATCCGTCGATCACGACCACTATGCGCGGCGAGTCGTTGCCGACGGTGCGGCGTTGGGTCTCCTGGCCAAGCCACATCACCAGGCGACGTATGCGCTCGGGCTGCGACGGAGCGAAAACTCCGCCGCAGTGCGGCAAGTTCTCGACGGCGGACAGCCCACCCGGATAGCGCTCGACGATGTACAGGTGGACCTCATCAGCTCTGAACCGAGCTGCGATAGTGGTGATCAGGGTGCGGGCGAACGTGGTGCGACCAGATTGCGGGCCACCGGCGACCATCAGCCGGTCACTGCCGGCCAGGTCGAGGAAGTCCGCCGGCTGGGCCTGCTGCTTGGGCGAATCCATCAGACCGAATGGCGCGGCGCCCGGCGGCGATGCGGCGGTCTGGCTTCCGGCCAGGGAATCGAGCGTCAGCGTCGCGGGCAGCGGTGGCAGCAGCGGCCGGAACGGCCGTGGCAGGTCCGCTTCGCGGGCCGCTTGCTCGATCGCCCGGATGGCCAATTACTGATCGGTCGGCGTGTCGCTGTGGCCGGCCGGTTCGGCCTCCCTGGCGACGCCGAGGTCGGTCCAGGTCAGGGCCCGCAGCCGGGCTGGCGCGAGGCCGCTAGAAGGTGGTGCGCCGAGATATCCGGACTGGAACGGCAGGGGAATGCGGGACTCGGCCGTGGTGCACACAATCAGGCCGCGGCCGCGAAGCGCACCGGGAAGTTCCGCGGCATCGGGCACCCCGAGCACCTCCGTGCTGTCCGCAGGCTCGTTCTGCCTCAGGCTGATCCGCAGGGAGATGTTGTTCTTCAGTTCGGGTGAGAGCTTGCCCTGCAGCGACTGCGTCGCCAGCACGAGATGCATGCCCAGCGAGCGTCCCTTAGCAGCGACGCCGACCAGTTCCTTGATGAAGTCCTGGGAGCTGTCCAGCACTCTGGCGAACTCGTCGAAGATCATCACCAGGCGTGGCAGCGGTGGCAGGTCCGGGCTGGTACGGGCCCGTTGCCAATACTTGTCGATCTCGCCTTCGTAGCGGGCGAGCAACGACTCTCGCCGGCTCACTTCGGCGCGGATCGACGAGAGGGTGCGGGCGGCCGCGGCCTCATCGAAGACCTCGGCCACCGTCTCGCCGGTGGACCGGATCAGGGCGGTGACGTGGGGGCAGTGCCGGAACGGCAGGAAGGCGCTGCCACCTTTGAAGTCCACTAGCACCAGGTTGAGTTCGTCCGGTCGGTTGGTCAGCAGCAGGGACGTGACCAGGGTCTGCAGCAAGATGCTCTTACCTGCCCCGGTCGCGCCGCCGAGCATCGTGTGCGGGCCTTGCACCGCGAGGTCGACGCTCACCGGGCCGTTGGCGTCCGCACCCAGCACCACGCGAGTGCGGGGGCCTCGGCTCTCTCCCCACTCGGCCAGGACTTCCGCCGCGGTCGGCGTGGAAATACCCAGCAGGTCGAGGAATCGCACGGTGCCCGGAATGGCATTCTGCGCGGTCGCGAGTGTCAGCCGGTCGCGCATCGGAGCGAGTGCCCTGGCCAGCCGCGTGGCGGTCTCCTCGTCGAGTCCGTCGGGCTCGACCTTGAGCGCGCGGTCGTCGCGGGACCTGGTCAGCCGCGGGGGCTTGGTGTCCACCTCGCACATGCCGTAGCACTCGTTCATGCCTTGCCGGTCGGCACACAACGCGTAGACACCGACCGACGGGCCGTCGCGCAGAATCTCGTTCATTCCTGGTAGGTCGCGCAGAGCGAGAGCGCCGTCCAGCACGACGACCACTTCGTCACCGGACCAGCCGCCGGAGGCGCTGCGGCGCTCCGCCTTCCGGGCGGCGATGAGGGTTCGGAGTTCCTGCACGCGGGCAGCGCGAGTGTCCCGGGTGTTGCCGATCCGGCACGGGGCCTCGGCGCCGGCATCGAGGTGTGGCAGCCAACGGGCCCAGGTCAGCGAACGGTCTTGTCCCGCGGTGATCATCACGAGCCGCAGGTCGTCCGGCGCGCGCAGGGTGGCGAGCTGGATCACCAGCCAGCGCAACAACGCCCGTGCCCGCTCGCCACTGCCGACCACGCCGAAAACCCCCGTGGCCCGAAGGTCCACAGTGGCCGGTGCGGAGCGCAGCAGCGGCCGCTGGAAGCCCTGCCACGGCTCACCGCGCACAGTCACGGACGCGGGCTGATCGGCCACTCCCACCCTGAGCACCAGACCGTTGGCCATGTCGGCGCGCCGAGTCCACAGGTCAGATCGCTCCCCGGCCGCGGTCGCCGCGATCTCCGCAGGGCCCGGTGATCGCTGATGACGCACCTTCTGCTCGGCCGCGATGTGATCATTGATCTTGCCGGTGGCCGCATTGGCGGCCGCCGCGAAGGTCTGCGTCCGCTCGTTCTGCTGCCGTTCCTGCGCGGCCGAGGTCAACCAGTAACCGAGCAACCCGATCAACCCGAACCAGAGCAGGCTCGGCGACGACATCAGCACGGCCAGCACCACGGCACCCCCGATCGGCAGGAAGGTCGCCAGCGCCGTCAGGCTGTTGTCCGCCGGCGCCGCCTGCCGGACCGGGAGCTGCACCTCCATGGACGGAATGGCCGGGGCCCTGGTGAACGCCCTGTTGAACTCCACTCTCCCGTCCGCGCTGCGCTGCCCCCGGAGCGTTCCACCAGGATGCGGTGTCCAACTCAGCTCGTCGGTGCCGATCCGCAGGACGCTTCGCGGCCTCAGTTCGACCTTGCCGGTGACCCGGGAGCCGCCGACGAACGTTCCGTTCGTCGAGCCGCAGTCCACGACCAGGACCTTGCCATCCCGGGAGACTTCCAGACGGGCGTGTTCGTTGCGGGACACGTCGAAATCCCGCAAACACACCGCCGCGCTGGAACGCCTCGCCACTACATGCTCCCCCGGGGCCAGCGGCACCGCCAAACCGGCATCCGGGCCGTTGCCGACGCGGAGCACGCCGACGGAGTCGTCCCCGGTTCCGGTCGGTATCGGCCGGAACACCGGCCCTGGCGCGCCGATGCTGATGACAGCGCCGTGCAACAAGGGGCTTTGCGCGAACGTGGCCAGCGGATCCAGCTGGGCGGCCCCGACGAAGCACGCCCGGTCGCTGGCAGTCGGCAGCGAGGACAAGATCGAACCCACGCTGCTACCGGGATCGGCGATCACCTCGACGTCTTGACTCGCCGAGGTCTCGGGGTCGCGGATGGTCATCCGGACGATCACCGGCCGCCCCTGACCAACCGATACACCACCGTTCACCTCATCAACGAACAATGATCACGCGGCCCCAACCAAGCTTAGGCGCCAAAGTGTAGATCAGGAAAACCCATCTTCGGCCTGACTCACGAAAATCGAACGAGCGACTACGGTCGACCTACCCCTACGCCGCGCCCGCCGCGTCTCACCAGGGTGGATGGGGTTATCGGCAAGGGCAGGTGGTAGAAAGCGCGGAGGCGAACCGCGTCGATCGACATCGCGACACCATCGACGATGTTCAGCGATCTCAACGTCGAGGGGGAGATGACCGGATGTCCGTCCACGTCGTGGTCGGCAAGGGGCCGATCGGCACGGCCACGGCGAGCCTGCTCGCAGAACGAGGCCATCGGGTTCGCTTGATCAGCCGTTCCGGCGGCCCCGCCGAAGGCCCGATCGAACACGTCGCGCTGGATGCCGGTGACGCCGGGCGGCTCTCCGAGGCCAGCGCCGACGCGGTGGCCATCTACAACTGCGCCGCTCCGCCCTACCACCGGTGGGTCCAGGACTGGCCGCGGTTGTCGGCAGGCCTGCTCGACGCCGCCGAACGCACCGGCGCGGTCCTGATCCTCACCGGCAACCTCTACGCGTACGGCCCGACGGACGCTCCCATGACCGAAGATCTCCCGCTGAGCGCCCGATTCCGCAAGGGCGAGGCCCGGGCCCGCGTCTGGCGGGACGCCCTGGCCCGCCACCAGGAGGGGCGCGTCCGCGTGACGGAAGCACGCGCGTCCGACTTCATCGGCCCCGGCGTGACGGCGGGCGGTCACCTGGCCGAGCGCGTCGTGCCCAAGCTGCTGCGGGGCCGGCCCATCCAGGTCCTCGGCGACCCGGACGCGGCGCACAGCTGGACCTACGCGCCCGACGTCGCGCGCACCCTGGTCCGGCTGGCCCTGGAAGAACGGGCCTGGGGCCGCGCATGGCACGTCCCCACCGCGCCTCCCGTGTCCGCGCGCCACGCCATCGAGGAAATGTGCCGAATCGCCGGACTCTCGGCGCCCCGCGTGTCCGCCATGCCGTGGTGGGCACTACAGGCAATCGGCCTGGTCTCCCCACTGGTTCGCGAACTGCACGAGATCCGCTACCAGTTCGACGCACCATTCGTGATCGACTCCAGCGCCTACACGAAAACGTTCGAAGAGGAACCCACCCCGACCGAAGAAGCACTCGCGGCAACCGTCGAGTGGTGGCAGCAGAAACTCGCCATCCAAAGCTGAAGCCGCACAAGCGGTTGGGCGTGCAATCGCCGTTCACGCCCACTGCGGCCGGTAGCCCAGTTCCTGCCCGAGGAGTTCGGCCAGCATCGTCCGCGCCTGCGCTTGGTCGAGCAGTGGCGCGCGCACGGCTCTCAGCCCGCTGACGGCCATCGCCATCGTCACGATGGTCTGCGCGCCGGCGACCGGATCCCGGTCGCCGCGGAAGGCACCGGCAGCGCGCCCTGCCGCGATCACGTCCGCGAGACAGTCACGGCAGGACCGGAACACCCTCGCGTAGACCTCGGCGAACTCGGGGTCGAATTGCGCCTCGTGCCAGCCGTCTGACCAGATCTGCACGTGCGACTCGCGACCCGGCGGGATCAGGTCCTGATCTCCCCGGACTTCCAGCGCAGTTGGGCCACGGCTTGGCCGGCACGCAGCGGCGAGTGCAGGCCGGCGGCTACGAGCCGCTTGCAACGGTCGGCTTCCTGCCGAGCGGCACGAAATGACCACCGGTAACCGAATTGTCGCTGTCGGGCACCGGGTTCATCGCCCGCGACAACGACGTGCTCTGCGTCGAAGCGGCCGAGGGGACACGGGTCATCCGGCATCCTGGTGACGTCCGCGGTCCGAGCGGTGGCGAGGATTCAGCGCTTGCGACGCGGAGGCGGCGCAGTGGACTCGCGCACCACCAGTGAATGCGCCGTGGTGCGGCGGCGAGGCCGGGCCGACGGCTGCTTCAACGCGAGGAGCAACGCCTGCTCACCCATTTCCGCCATCGGCAACCGCACCGTCGTCAAGGCCGGCGACAGGTGCTCCGCGACGGCCACGTCGTCAAAGCCCGCCACCGAAATGTCCTTCGGCACAGCCATTCCGCGCGCTCGCAGGGCCGCGAGGACACCGATCGCCATGTCGTCGTTGAGCGCGATCACCGCAGTCACGTCGGGGTGGTCGTCGAGGACGCGCTGCATGGCCAGCGTGCCGCCATCGCGCGTGAACGCCTCCTCGATGACAGGAATGTCCTCAATCGACAGTCCGGCCGCTTCCAGTGCCTGCGCGGCACCCGCTAGGCGATCGGCCACCGTGGTCAGGATTCGGGGGCCGGTGACGACGGCGATCCGCCGGTGCCCCAGCGAGAGCACGTGTTCGGTGATCGATCGACCGCCGGCGGTGTTGTCCGGCAGCACCGCGTCGGTGCCGAGGTGGTGGCGTCCGATCACCGCGACGCGGCCGCCGGTTTCCTGGAACGCCAGGAGGTCCTGCTTCACCGACGCCTGCATCCGCGCGTCCACGAAACCCGAGCCTGCGACGATGATCGCCCGGACCCGGTTGGCGATTAGCGTGCGGACCTGGACGAGCTCGCTCTCCGGGTCGCGCCCGGTGTGGCAGATCTGCACGGTCAGGCCCTGCTCCGCGCCGACGCGCAGCACCCCGCTCGCGATCTCGGTGAAGTAAGGGTCGCCGATCTCGTGCACGAGCAGCCCGACGCTCGTGCTCGCCCCGCCGGCCAGCGTGCGGGCGTGCACGTTGGCGACGTAGCCCATCTGCGCGGCGACCTCGCGCACCCGCTGGGCAATGGCGTCGCTGACGCCCGCGGACCCGGACAACGCCCGCGACGCAGCCGCGATCGACACCCCGGCCCGCTCCGCGACGTCGATGAGCCTGAGCCTCGCGCGTTGCTGCGGCATCCGTGACCCCTTCCGCTCCGGTCCGCCCCGCGGACCGCGCCCACCATCATGATCCGTGACCCTTGCCACTTCGTCCGATGGTTCCTATTCTGCCGTAAGCGCTTACGAAAACGCTTGCGGATGCCCCCAACGACGGGTGGACCATGAAAATTTCACAACGTCTTCGACTAGGTGTACTCGTGACCAGCGCGAGCCTCGCGCTGACCGGCTGCCTCAGTTCGGGCGCCGGAGGCAACGACGACAGCATCCAAATCGGCATCTCCCTGCCCCTCACCGGCGACTTCTCCGAGCCAGGCAAGGGCGTCCGCCGCGGTTACGAAGCGTGGGCCACTACGTCAACGCCCGCGGCGGGTTGCTGGGCCGCAAGGTCGAGCTGACCATCCTCGACGACCAGTCCAACGCCGACCGCGTCGCGGCCGACTACGAGAAGCTGATCAACCAGGACGGCGCTGACCTGATCTTCGGACCGTTCTCCACCCGTCTGGTGATCCCGGCCGCGCAGGTCGCCAAGGACTACGGCTTCCTGTTCGTCGAGCCGGCCGGCGCCGCCGAGGAAGTTTTCAACCAGGGCTTCGACAACCTCTTCTACGCCGCGCCCGCGGTCGCCGAGGACCACTACGACCACTTGGCCGCGGCGATCCTGGCGATGCCCGCCGACCAACGCCCGAAAACCGCCGCGTACGCGGCCATGGACGACCCGTTCGCGCAAGGCACTGCCTACGGGTTGAAGGGCAAGCTCGAAGCGGCGGGAATCCGCACCGTGGCCGATGAGGTCTACCCGCCCAACACCACGGATTTCGGTTCGATCGCGGCCAAGATCGCCGATTCGCGGGCGGAGCTCGTCGTCGGCGGAACGCAGTACCAGGACGCGGTCAACCTCATCCTGGCGCTGCGCCAACTCGGCTACCAGCCCGCGATGGCGGCCTTCTCCACCGCACCGACGAATCCGGAGTTCGCCAGGGCCATCGGCGAGCAGACCGAGGGAATCCTCTCCCCCACCGGGTACACGCCGGAAGCGAACTTCCCGTCCAACAAGGAGTTCGTCGAGCACTACGCCCGGATGTTCAACTCCCCGCCCAACGAGGACGAGGCCAACGCGTGGACCACCGGGCAAGTCGTGGCCGCCGCCGTGCAGGCCGTGGGCTGCGCCGATCCGGACCCCGACTGCCAGCGCAGGCTCATCGGCTGGCTGCGCCAGAACGAGGTGGACACCGTGGTCGGCAAGCTCAGCTGGGACGCCACCGGAAAACCTCGCGGTGCGCACCTGATCCAGCAGTACGTCGGCGGCCGGATCCACATCGTGCTGCCCGCGGAGACCAAGGAAGCCGATCTGGTCCACCCCAAGCCGGCGTGGTGATGCATAAGAGACTGGTCTTCTTCTTTGAAGCGGCGCAGCCGCTTAGCCCACCCTCCCAACCGGCACCGCCGCGGGTTCTCAGGGCTGTGCCCGCCCGAAAGGGCTCTCGGCGAGGCCAGTCCCCGGCGTGGTGAATTGGCATTCATGAGTCGGGGATCCCACAGCGAGAAGGCCGCAGCAACTCCCGCAGGGGGGCCGCCACCCACACCGCCACGCAAAACGAGTCTGGAAAGAGGCTCTAAATGACCGGATCCCTCCTGCTGCAGAGCCTGGTGCTCGGCGTGCTGCTCGGCGGGCTCTACGCCCTCCTCGCCGCAGGTCTGACGCTGTACTTCGGCGTGATGCGCGTGGTGATGCTGGCGCACTCCGCCTTCCTGATCCTGGCCGCCTACCTGGCCTGGTTCTTCAACCTCCAGACCGGTTTGGACCCGCTCCTGTCGCTGCCGGTGACCGTCCCGCTGTTCTTCGCGGTCGGCGTGCTCATGCAGCGGCTGCTGATCTCGCGGCTCCGCCCGGCGACGCTGACCATGATGTCGGTGCTGCTGACGTTCGCCATCGCGCTGGTGATCGAGGGCGCGCTCGGGCTCGTCTTCAGCGGCACCCACCGACGCATCCGGCTGCCCTACTCCGGCGCGGACATCCAGTTCTTCGGCGCCAGCATCCCGGCGGTGAAGCTGATCGCGTTCGGCCTCGCCGCGGTGTCGCTGGCCGGGCTCTACGTGCTGCTGAAGAAGACCCGGTTCGGCCAGGCGCTACGCGCCACGATCCAGCACCGGGAAGCGGCGCAGCTGGTCGGCATCAACACCGGCCGGATCGCCGGCTACGGGTTCGGGATGGGCCTGGCCACCGCGGCGATCGGTGGCACGGCGCTGGCCCTGGACTCCACGATCTACCCGTCGCTGCACTGGCACTGGATCGGCCCGCTGATGGCGATCATCGTGGTGGGCGGGCTGGGCAGCATCCCCGGTGCGGCGATCGCCGCCATGGTGCTGGGCCTCGGTCAGAGCCTGCTCCAGCTGCCGCTCGGAACGACTTGGGCGCAAACGGTTTTCTACGTCGCGCTGTTCGCCACCTTGCTGCTGCACCCACAGGGATTCTTCGGAGGCCGCCTTGCGCAGCGTTTCTGATCCCGCCCGCGCCGCGAAGCTCGCCGGACTGCTCGCGCTGGCCGCGCTGGTGGTCGCTTTCCCCGCGCTGGCACCGGATCCGTTCATCCTGTCGGTCGGCGTGGTGATCATGAGCTACGCCGTGCTGGCCACGTCGTGGAACTTCGTGGGCGGATTCACCGGCTACATCTCGCTGGGCCACGCGGCCTACTCCGGGCTCGGCGGCTACGCCACCGCGCTGCTGGTCGTGCGCGCGGACCTGAACCCTTGGCTCGCGCTGGTCCTCGGCGGCGTGGTCGTCGCGGTGCTGGCGGTGCCGATCGGCATCGCAAGCCTGCGGGTTCGCGGTGCGTCGTTCGTCATCGTTTCGATCGCGCTGGTACTGATCACGCTGCTGGTCTTCCAGAGCTGGGGAGATTTCACCGGCGGCTCCAACGGGTTGCGCGTGCCGCGCCCGTTCGGTCCGGACGTCCTCCGCCCCGAACAGCACGAGCGGTTCTTCTACCTGCACGCCGCGCTGCTGGCCGTCGCCCTGCTGTGCTGGTGGGCGATCGACCGCTCCCGGTTCGGCTCCGGGCTCAAGGCTATCCGGGAAGACGAGGACAAGGCCGAGGCGCTCGGAGTGCCGACCTTCACCTACAAGCTCGTCGCGTTCGTCGTCTCGGCGTTCTTCACCGCGCTGGGCGGCGGGCTGTACGCGCTGTGGTTCGGGTTCCTGGACCCGATCTTCCAGTTCTCCGTGCTGACCGGTTCCTACCTGGTGCTGATGAGCCTGCTCGGCGGCGTGCGCAGCCTGTTCGGGCCGCTGCTCGGTGCGGTGATCGTCGGCTACGCCGTGGAGTACTTCAAGGCCCAGTACGGCGACACCCAGCTGCACCTGGTCGCGCTGGGGGTGCTGCTAGCCGCGGTGGTGCTGTTCATGCCCGACGGGATCATCCCGGCGCTGCGCGACCTGCTGCACCGGTTCCGCCCGCGGACGGCGTCGATCCGGGAAGTCAGCCAGGCCGAGCTCGCCGAGCAGCGCCGGGCCGGGACCGTCGAGGAGGCGCGCCTGTGAGCACGGGACTGGAAACCACCGGCCTGACCAAGTCCTTCGGCGGGGTGCGCGCCGTCGACGGAGCGACCGTCGCCTTCCGGCACGGCAGGGTCAACGCCCTGATCGGCCCCAACGGATCGGGCAAGACCACGTTCTTCAACTGCGTCACCGGGATGATCAAGCCCGATTCCGGCACCGCGAGCTACCACGGCCGGGACATCACCGGCCGGCCGCCGCACCGGATCGCCCGCGCGGGCATCGGCCGCAGCTTCCAGCTGTGCCGGATCTTCCCGCGGATGACGGCGCTGGAGAACCTGCTGGTCCCGGTCCGCTCCCGAACCCTGCTCGGTCAGCTGGTCTCCGCGCGCCAGCGCGCCGACCTGGACCGAGCGCGCGAGCTGCTCACCCGCGTCGGCATCGAGCACCTGGCCGACGTGCCGGCCCGCGACCTGTCCTACGGCCAGCAGAAGCTGCTGGAACTCGCCGGGGTGCTGATGGCCGATCCCGAGACGGTCCTGCTCGACGAGCCCGCGGGCGGGGTGAACCCGGCGCTGATCGAGCGGATCGGGGACCTGGTGCGCGCGCTCAACGCCGAGGGCCGGACCTTCCTGATCGTGGAGCACAACATGGACCTGGTGATGAGCCTGTCCGACCACGTGGTCGTCTTCGACCGCGGGCAGCCGATCGCCGCGGGCACGCCCGACGAGGTCCGCAACGACCCGCGAGTCCTGGAGGCCTACCTTGGGATCTGAGCAGCGGGGTTCGGGCGAGCACCTGCTCGAACTCGTCGACGTCGAGGCCGGGTACGGGCGCGCGGCGCTGGTGCTGCGCGGGCTGACGGTGCGGGTGCCTCCGGCCAGCGTCGTCTGCCTCGTGGGGCCCAACGGTGCCGGGAAGTCCACAGTGCTCAAGGTCGCCAGCGGCATGCTCACGCCGCGATCCGGCCGGATTCTGGTGTGCGGGAGGGACGTCACGAGCCGCCGACCGCAGCAGATGCTCGAAGCAGGCCTGTCCCACGTCCTCCAGGGGCACAGCGTGTTCAAGGAGATGACGGTGGCGGAGAACGTGCTGCTCGGCGCGTACACGCTGCGGGACAGGTCCGAGATCGCCGACCGCGTGGCCTTCGTCCAGGAGCTGTTCCCGGTCGTGGCCGAGCGGTGGGACGCGCTGGCCGGAGCGCTTTCCGGCGGCCAGCAGAAGCAGGTGGAGTTCGCCCGGTCGCTGATGGTCAGCCCGAAGGTCGTGCTGCTCGACGAGCCGTCGATGGGCCTGGACCCCAAAGCGACCGAGACCGTGTTCGCCCAGGTGTCGCGGATGCGCGACGCGGGGACGGCGGTGCTGCTGGTGGAGCAGAACGCCCGCCGCGCATTGGAGGTCGCCGACCTGGGCTGCGTCCTCGACCTCGGCCGGGTGCACATCGCCGGCCCGGCATCCGACCTCCTCGCCGACCCGCAGCTAGGCGAGCTCTACCTCGGCAACCGACGCTCCAGCACCACATCGTCGAAGACGTTGAAGACAGGGGGCCCGCGATCATGACCGACCGCACCTACCGCATCCTGATGAACGGCGTCACCGGCCGGATGGGCTACCGCCAGCACCTGCTGCGTTCGGTCCTGGCGATCCGCGACGACGGCGGCGTGCCGCTCGCCGACGGCAGCCGCATCCAGGTCGAGCCGGTTCTGGTCGGCCGCAACGCCGAGAAGCTGGCCAGCATCGCCGCTCAGCACGACATCTCCGAGTGGAGCACCGATCTCGACGCGCTGCTGGCCGAGGACGCTGCGGAGATCTACTTCGACACCCAGGTCACGAACGAGCGCCGCAAGGCCGTGCTGAAGGCCGTGGCCGAGGGCAAGCACGTCTACACCGAGAAGCCCGTGGCCGAGACCGTGGCCGAAGGCGAGGAACTGGTGAAGGCGGCCGAAGACGCCGGAGTCGTCAACGGCGTCGTGCACGACAAGATCTTCCTGCCCGGACTGCAGAAGCTCAAACGGCTGGTGGACGCGGGCTTCTTCGGCCGGATCCTCTCCGTGCGAGGGGAATTCGGCTACTGGGTCTTCGAGGGCGATCTGCTGCCCGCGCAGCGGCCGAGCTGGAACTACCGGGCCGAGGACGGCGGCGGCGTGGTGCTGGACATGTTCTGCCACTGGAACTACGTGCTGGAGAACATCTTCGGCCGGGTCCGCGCGGTCACCGCGAAGGCCGTCACGCACATCCCGGAGCGCTGGGACGAGGACGGGCAGCGCTACGACGCCACCGCCGACGACGCGGCGTACGCGATCTTCGAGCTCGACGGCGGGGTCATCGCGCAGATCAACTCGTCGTGGGCGGTGCGGGTGGAACGCGAGGAACTGCTGGAGTTCCAGGTCGACGGCACGCACGGCTCGGCGGTCGCGGGCCTGTTCGGCTGCCGCATCCAGCCGCGCGTCCGCACCCCTCGGCCGTCCTGGAACCCCGACGTGCGGACCACCGAGGACTTCCGCGGCCAGTGGGAGGAAATCCCCGACAACGCGGAGTTCCGAAACGGGTTCCGCGCGCAGTGGGAGCGGTTCCTGCTGGACGTGCACCACGGCAGGCCGCACCCCTACGACCTGGCCGCCGGCGTGCGCGGTCTCCGGCTCGCCGACGCCGGGCTCACCTCGTCGGCCGAAGGCCGCCGCATCGAGCTGCCCACCGGCGGCGCGGCATGAGCGCGATCGAGCTGCCCACCGACCAGGGCACCTGGGCGCAAGTCGTACTGCGCGAACCCAGGCGGTGGGAGGAACATCAGCCGTATGTCTCGCGGGTCGCGTTCGCCGCCGCGCACGTGGTCGCCGATCCGCTCGGCGACAACACCCCGGGGGCGCCCGCGGCAGTGGACTGGGAGTCCACATTGGCCTTCCGCCGGGAGCTGTTCCGCTACGGGCTCGGGGTGGCGGAGGCGATGGACACCGCGCAGCGCAACATGGGCCTGGACTGGCCCGCGGTGCAGGAACTCGTCCGCCGCAGCGCCGAACAGGCCCGCTCCTTCGGCGCTCGGATCGCCTCCGGGGCGGGCACCGACCACCGGCCCGGGGCCGCCGACCTCGACGAGGTCGTCGCCGCCTACGAGGAGCAGGTCGGCTTCGTGGAATCGACCGGTTCGCAGGTGATCGTGATGGCCTCCCGCCAGCTGGCCGCCGTCGCCAGCGGCACCGACGACTACCGGCGGGTGTACGACGCGGTGCTCGGGCAGGTCGCCGAGCCGGTGATCCTGCACTGGCTCGGCGAGGTCTTCGACCCGCACCTGGCCGGTTACTGGGGCTCGACCGACCTGCCCACCGCCACCGAAGCCTTCCTCGACCTGGTCCGCGACCACGCGGCGAAGGTCGACGGCGTGAAGGTTTCCCTGCTGTCGGCCGAGCACGAGCGTGGCCTGCGCGCCGCACTGCCGGCCAGCGTGCGGCTCTACACCGGTGACGACTTCAACTACCCGGAACTGATCCGCGGCGACTCGCAACACCACTCGGACGCACTGCTCGGCGCATTCGCCGCGATCGCTCCGGCCGCCTCGGCGGCGCTGGCCGCGCTCGACGACGGCGACCTCTCGACCTACGACGCGGAGATGGCCGCGACGCTCCCGCTGTCGCGGCACGTGTTCAGCGCACCGACCTTCTACTACAAGACCGGAATCGCCTTCCTGGCCTGGCTGAACGGCCACCAGCCGGGCTTCACGATGCTCGGCGGATTGCAGTCCGCGCGCAGCATCGTGCACCTGGCGCGGATCTTCGCACTGGCCAACGACGCGCGGTTGCTGGTCGATCCGGGGTTCGCCGCGCACCGGATGCGGTTGTGGCTCGAAGCCTCGGGAGCCGTGTCATGAGCCCGCACGACGTGCCGATGAACGCACCGGCCCGGGTACCGACTCCGCAACCCGATGACCCGCGGCTGGCCCGGCTTTCGCTGAACCAGCGCACCACCGCCAACTGGTCGCTGCGCGAGGCGGTGGAGGGCTGCGTGGCCGCCGGGCTCGGCTCCATCGGGGTCTGGCGCGAGCCGGTCGCGGAGGTCGGGCTGGAGGTCGCCGCGCGGATGATCCGCGATGCCGGGCTGCGGGTTTCCTCGCTGTGCCGCGGTGGCTTCTTCACCTCCGGCGATCCGATCGGCGACAACGTCACCGCCCTCGACGAGGCGGCGGCGCTCGGCTGCGACGCGCTGGTGCTCGTGCCCGGCGGGCTGCCCGCGGGCGACCGCGATCTCACCGGCGCCCGGCAGCGCGTGGCCGATGCCGTCGCCGCTTTGGTCCCGCACGCCCGCGAGCGCGGGGTGCGGCTCGGCATCGAGCCGATGCACCCGATCTTCGCCGCCGACCGCGGAGTGATCTCGACCCTCGCCCAAGCGCTCGACATCGCCGAGCAGCACCCGCCGGATGTGGTCGGAGTCGTGGTCGACACGTTCCACGTGTGGTGGGAGCCGGGCGTGCTGGAGCAGATCGCGCGCGCCGGGCAGCGGATCGTCAGCTACCAGATCTGCGACTGGATCACTCCACTACCCGCGGACACGCTGCTCAGCCGCGGGATGGTGGGCGACGGCCACGTCGACTTCGCGGCGCTCACGCGTGCGGTTTCCACTGCCGGATATCGCGGGGACGTCGAGGTCGAGATCTTCAACGCCGACGTCTGGGCCGCGCCCGGCTCCGACGTCGTCGCCACCCTGACCCGCCGATACGTCGAGTTCGTGGAGCCGCACCTCTAGCCGCCAGGAGGAAGTCCACATGAGACGAAGAACATTGCTCACCGGGCTGGTCGTCGGCCTGTGCGCGACGGCCAGCCCGACCGCGTCGGCCGCCCCGGGGCTCGTGGTGGTCCGGCCGGCCGCCACTGACCGGCATTGGGCCCCGCTGACGCCCGGGAAGTGGGAATTCACCGCCGGCCAGGTGGTCATGACCGATCGCGGGGTGCCGCCGGAGGGCCCGCGCCGCCCGTTCGAGTACGCCATCGTCCGAAAAGGACCGGAATTCGGCTCGCTGAGCCTGACCGGCGAGGTCCGCATCGACGAACCGGTGACCCGCAGCGACCGGGATGTCGTGCTGATCTTCAACTACCAGTCCCCCACCCGCTTCTACTACGCGCACCTGTCGCAGGACAACACGATCTATCCGCACAACGGGATCTTCGTCGTCGACAACGCCGACCGGGTCCGCATCGACGACCAGTGGAACGGCACCACCGGCGCACCGCCGGCCATCGACGACACCGACTGGCACGACGTCCGCCTCGACTACCGCGCCGCGACGGGTGAGATCGCGGTGTACGTCGACGGCGCCGACGAGCCGCTGATGACCGCGTCCGACGCCACTTTCTCCGGTGGCCGGGTCGGTTTCGGTTCGTTCGACAACTACGGGCGCGTCCGCGACGTCACCATCATCGGTACTCCCGCTTCCTGACAGCGGTTTCCGAACTTTCTCTCGCGGTCCGCCGCTTTCCGCCGGCGGCCTGCGATGCATGACCGACCCACAACGGCGAGGGATGGAGTCCGACCATGCGCGTGCGCAGATCCTGGTGCGCCGCGATCACCGCAGTGGTGGCCGCAGCGACCCTGTTAGCACCACCGGCGACCGGTGCCGCCGACGAACCGATCACCGATCCGATCCCCGAAGAGCCGCAGCAGTCCCGGCTCGGCCTGGTGCTCCAGGAAGTCGCGCAACTGCCCGCATCCGAGGCCACGCCCCCGGCGACCGACCCGCGGCTGATCCGGCACAACCGGATCAACTACATCGGCGAGGTACCCGACGGCTCCGGCCGGCTGTTCGTGCCCGACCTCAACGGCCCGCTGTACCTGCTCGACGGCGGTCGGCAGCACGTGTACCTGGACTTCAAGGCGCGCTTCGAGCACTTCTTCTCCGGGCGCGGGATGGGCAGCGGC
Source organism: Saccharopolyspora sp. NPDC050389 (assembly GCF_040655595.1). Lineage (NCBI taxonomy): Bacteria > Bacillati > Actinomycetota > Actinomycetes > Pseudonocardiales > Pseudonocardiaceae > Saccharopolyspora > Saccharopolyspora sp. NPDC050389. Next base: position 11,885 of record NZ_JBFAKG010000113.1, on the reverse strand, counting down.
TTCGGTTTCGTCGCCTTCCACCCCGACTTCGCGCGCAACGGCAAGCTCTACACGGTGCACAGCGAGGACAAGGCGGCCATCGACACCGAGGAGCCGACCTATCCGAACCAGCCGAACGCGTCCGTGCAGAGCGTGGTGACCGAGTGGACCGCCGACGACCCGGCCGCCGACGTGTTCGCCGGTGCCCAGCGGGAGATCTTCCGCTTCGGGTTCACCACCCAGATCCACGCGATCCAGCAGATCGACTTCAACCCCACCGCCAAGCCGGGCGACCCGGACTACGGCCTGCTTTACCTGGGAGTCGGCGACGGCGGCATCGGTCTGGACTCCGACGTTCCGCAGGACATGACCACCCCGGCAGGCAAGATCCTGCGGATCGACCCGGCGGGCAACGACGGGCCCAACGGCCAGTACGGCATTCCGGCGTCGAACCCGTTCGTCGGCGCACCCGGCGCGCTGGGTGAGATCTACGCCGTCGGCATGCGCGACCCGCACCGGTTCAGCTGGGACCCCGAGGGCCGGCACGCGATGTACCTCGGACACATCGGCCAGCACGCGATCGAGGCGGTGTACGAGGTCCGCGCCGGGGACAACTTCGGGTGGAGCGAACGCGAGGGCGACTTCACCTTCCGCCCGGAGAACCAGTGCTACCTGTACCCGCTGCCGGCGGACGACGAGAAGTACGGCTACGTCTACCCGGTCGCCGCCTACGACCACGATCCGCCGCAGGGCTGGCCGTGCAACTCCGACAGCGGCCGCGCGATCTCCGGCGGCCAGGTGTACCGGGGATCGCAATTCCCGCTGCTGCGGGGCAAGTACGTGTTCGGCGACCTGGTGGACGGCCGCGTGTTCTACACCGACGTCAACCGGATGAAGCGCGGCGCGGAACGCGCGCCCCTGCACGAGTTGCAGCTGTTCGACACCGCGGGCAAGCAGATGCGGATGACGGACTTCGTCGGGGACGGCCGGGTGGACCTGCGCTTCGGCACCGACTCGCAGCGCAACCTGTACCTGCTCGCCAAGGCCAACGGCAAGATCTGGAAGGTGGTCGGCACTCGCACGGGTCCCGGCTCGGAGGTCACCGAGGAGGTGCAGCGGAACCTGATCGCCTACTACGACTTCGAGCGTCCCTTCGCCGCCGACGATTCCCGAGAGCTCGACCGCGGCTCGTCCCGCACGCTGCTGGGTCTGCTCAACGGCGGGGAGGAGATGCGGGTGGCCGACGGCGCGTTCCCCGGCAGCAACAACGCCCTCCAAGCGCAGCAGGTCAACCCCGATGTGGCCGGGAACGACGACTGGAAGGCCGGTGTCTGGGACGGTAGTGGGGCCTCCTCGCTCAGCGCGTTCAACGGCACCGAGGGCGCGACCGTGATGGGCTGGTTCAAGATGACCGGTGAGAACCCCAGCCCCAACTCCACCACGCCGGACCCGGCCGACCGGTACAACGCCGTCGGTCTCGCCGGGATCCTCAGCGGCAACTCCGACGGCCACGACGTCCGGGCGCTGCTGGAGCTGATCCAGGTCGACGGTGAACTGCGGCTGGTGGCGTTGGGTCGCCGCATCGACGGCGGCAGCTCCCAGACGTTCGCCGCCCAGCAGGACTGGCGCGAGCTGCTCCCGGCCGGCGAGTGGGTTCACCTCGCAGCGACTTTCAACTACACCACCGGCGAAATCGCCCTGTATCGCAACGGCGAGCCGCTCCCGGGCTTCTACACCGTCCCGGGCGACCCGTGGCAGCTCGACGGGTCTGGAACGACGAAGACGAACCCGCGCGGAATCAAGATCGGCGGCAGCTTCCCGCAGAACAGCGCGGAGCGGAACCCCTGCAACTGCCGGATGGACTCGCTGATGTTCCTGAACGCGGAGGCAGAAGCAGAAACGATCGCCCACCAATACCGCCGCTTCTTCCAACGCTGAGGACCCGATGCGGGGCGCGGCCCACCCGCGCCCCGCACTCGACCATCTATGACTGCGGGGATCGAGGAGGTCTCCCGCCAGGAGGTCGACCAGCTATGCGCCACACCCGCGGAACTCCTTGACCGGCATGCCCCGGACGAGGCCCTGCGGCGCTTCCTGCTGCTACTCGTGGAGCACGCAGCCGTGGGCAAGGGAATGGCCGTCGCGCAGACCGTCGTAGTTCCCGGCGCCGCTGCAGCCGACATGATACTTCCGAGGATTGCCGAGATCCTGAAAACCGTTCTTGAACAACGGAAAACACATGCGGCCTTCCAAGAAGCTCACCACCGTTGCCGTCGAGCGACGGATGGTGATCGCGGTCGGTTGCGGCAGTGACATGGTGGCACCACCGGTCCGCTGCCGCTCAAGATTGCAGGCTGCGCCCATCTTCGTCGGCGAACGCATTGCGAGACGGGAGCGGCTGCGCGAAGGCGAGGTCATCCGGCAGCAGGCGGGTCAGGTCGGACGTCGCGACCGAGGGCGAGGCCGCCAGGCGCGATGCCTGGTGGTCCACGATCAGTTCGAAGGTCTTCCGCGCCGTTCGCCCGTTTCCGAAGGTGGCGTCCTTGGGCATGTCGTCGAAATACCGCACGAGCAGTTCCGCGGCTCGTGCGTCGAGCCGGTAGTCGTGCCGCGAGCACTGCTGCCGCACGATGGTCACCAGTTCCTCCGCGGAATAGTTGGGGAACTCGATGGTCCGGCTGAACCGCGATTCCAGACCCGGGTTGGTGGCCAGGAAGTCCGCCATCTCACGGGAGTACCCCGCGACGATCACCACTGCCTCGTCTCGGTGGTCCTCCATGAGCTTGACCAGGGTGTCGATCGCTTCGCGCCCGAAGTCCGGGCCGGTGCCACCCGACTGCGAGCTGAGCGTGTACGCCTCGTCGATGAACAGCACGCCACCGATCGCCTCCCGGAACGCCTCCGTCGTCTTGATCGCCGTGCCACCGACGATTTGCGCGACGAGATCGGCCCTCGCGACCTCCACCAGGTGACCGGACTGGAGCACCCCGAGCTCTGCCAGGATCGCGCCGTAGAGCCGAGCCACGGTGGTCTTGCCGGTTCCCGGTGCACCCGCGAAGACCAGATGCCTGCTCATCGGTGGGGCGGAAAGGCCCGCTTCCGCTCGGAGTTTCGCCATCCGGTTGAGGTTGACCAAGGTGGCCACTTCGCGCTTGACGTTTTCGAGGCCCACCAGAGCCTGGAGTTCCTCCGCAGGCGGCCTCTCAACCGATTTTCCACCGCCCGGTGCAGCATGTTCCGCCGGGACAGCTGCGGGCACGGCCTGCGAGGTGCCGAAGGCGTCCGCGAAGCCGTTGCCGCTGCTTCTGGTGTTCTCGAACGTGATCGACGTCGATACCACTTGCTGGCGCAGCCCGGCTCCGCCGTTCTCCCGCAACGAGCAGTCGCGCACGATGACTTCGCGGTCCGTGGCGACTCGGATGCCGTCGCCGTCGTTGCCCAGGAGTTCGCAGTCGGTCATGCGCGCCTTCGCCGTGGCAGCGACCTGGATACCGTGGCCGGCGCTTTCCCGGATCCGACAGCGGGCCAGCACCCCGGAGGCTCCGTCGGCGAGAAGCACCCCGTCGCCTCCGGAACCGTGCAGATCGCCGTCCTCCGCGGTGAGCGTCCCGCCGGAGACGGTGACCCCCGCTCCACCTGTGCCCCGCACGGTGCCTCCCCGGAGCAGGACGTGCGCGTCCGCGGCGAGTTCCAAGCCCGCCCGTTGGGCTCGCTCGACCTCGAGCGCTTCGAAGCGGACATCGGCGCCGTGGATCACGATGCCGTTGTGCGCGCATTCGCGGACCGTCAACCTCTGCCACACGGATTCCTGCTTGGAGGTCAGCTGGAGACCGTTTTCCCCGCAAGTCCGCACTTCGAGCCCGTCACATTCCACAGTAGACCTATCTTCGGCAACCGCACCAGTGCCACCAACATCAGACACTCGACAGTTCTGCAACTCTGCGGTAGCCGCGCCTGAGAACCGCATGCCGTGCCGCGCACTGCGGCGCATCTCGCAATCCCGCAGCGCGACACGACCGGTCCCCTCCGCGAGGAACGCTTCCGCGGCAGAGTCCTCGACGGTGCATTCCGTGAGCTCGACCAGGCCGGTGGTCTTCAGGAAGAAGCCGAGGCCCGCCGTCCCGCGAACCGATACCCGCCGGAAGACGGCCGTGGCGTGGTCCTCCACCGCTACCGCGGGTTTGTCCCCGCAGTCGACAATCCCGGAATCCGCGGCCGTGAACTCGGCATGCCCGCTCAGGTAGAAGCCGTTCCCACCGCTTTTCCGGACGGTGCTGCCGCGCACGTCCAGCAGGCCGCGATCGGCCACCACGACGGCCGAGGTACCGAGGCCCTCGAAGGTCGAGTGGTGCACCGAACTCCCGGCCCGTGATGTGACCACCACACCGGCCCCGGCCGGGTTGCTGACATGCGACTCCCGAAGCACCAGACTTCCGCTGCCGTGGGCATGAGCCGCAGCCCACGAGTCACCTCGGACCGCGCATTCCACCATCACCAGGCGCCCGGATCCCACCACCACCGGCGCCTGTTCGGGGTCGCTGCCCAGCAGTTCGATGCCGCTGAGCGCCACCGCGGCCGCCACCTCCAGCACGGCGCCGACATCGGAACTGATCAGCACCGTCCCCGGGCCGTCCTCGGCCACGATCGTGACGTCCCTGATCAGTACCAGGTTCTCGCGGTAGCGACCGGGCGCCACGCTGATCGTCGCGCCCTCGGGTGCCGCGTTGACGGCCTGCAAGACCGTGCGGAAACCACCCGGCACCACCTGGGAAACCGAGATCATCTGCGGTCCTCTTCTCCTGCCGCGGTTGGCTCGCGGCGGGTTGTCACGCCGTTGTCTCCGTCACTCGCCCCTCCAACCAGGCGGCGGCCAGCTCGACCCGGGTTCGGCAGCCGGTTCGGGCGAAAATCCTGGTCAGATGGCTTTCCACGGTCTTCTCGCTGACTTCCAGGACCGCGGCGATCTGCCGGTTGGTGCAGCCGTCGCTGACCAGCTGCGCCACCCTGGCCTCGGTGTGCGCGAAGGAGTCGTCCCTGCTGCGCTGCCTGGGCAGCCACATTCCGCGCCGCCGCATCGAGCCGACCAGGTTCGCGCGACTCCGGGACGAACCGTGACGCTTGGTCAGCGCGTACAGCTCCGCCAACCAGGGCTGCGGGTCCTCGCTGAGATCGCTCAGCAACAGGCACGCTCGCGCCACCGACGGCGCGTCCTCGCGCTCCCGCGCCAGGCGCACGCATTCGACGGTCTTGCCGCGGTCACGCCGGACGAGTCCGTGCCCGAGCAGCACGGCGGTGCGCGTCGATCCCGACCGGACCACCTCGTCGAGTTCCTCCAACTCGTCGAGCAGGATTTCGGCCATGTCCTGATCGCCTTCGCGGGTCGAGCAGTCGATCAGCCGACCGAGGAGCTTCTCCAGCCCGGACGTGCGTCCCCAACTGCGGTGTTCGCGGTACTCCCGCCATCCGTGGTGGATCGCTGCCGCGGCCTTGCCCGTGCGGTAGCGCAGACCACAGCGCGCCCAGCTCACCAGGTGGCCGCCAAGCATCCGGTGCGAAGATCCCCGCAGCCATTGCGCCGCGCGGCCGAAATCGCCGCCGTCGGCGCAGATCTCGCCGGCCAGCACTCGGGAGAGTTGCCTCAACGGGGAGCCGCGACGACCGGGGTCGCGCGCTTCCATCCTCCGCGCGAGCGACAACGCGCGTTCCCGGTCTCCCACGTGGTAGGCCCGCAGCATCTGCTGGTATCCGGCCGCGTCGCTGTGCTCGACGGATCCGTACCGGACGCCGAGCGCGCTTTCCAGGACAGTGGCGAGATCGCCGTGCGCGGCTGCATCGCGCAGGTCGTCGGCGGCCATCCGCCGGAGCCTGGGCCAGTTGCTGGTTGCCTCGAGGAACGTCTTTTGGTCGCCGGTGAGCGCTTCCAACAGCGCGAGGAAGCCGGCAGCCGTGGTGCAGAACGCCGACATCGTTTTGAGCCGGGCTGCCGCCGTCTGCCAGTCAGCCCTGGAAACTGGTTCTAGGAGGGATTCCGCGAAGTCATCCGGCAAGGCCGCCCCAGCAGACCGCATTTGGGCGACCACCTCCGGCAGCAAGTCCGTACGCCATTCGTGCAACAGCGCACCGATCCAAGCTGCCAGGACCTCATCCAGCGCCTGGCGATCGGGATGAGTGGGATCAGGTGCTGCCGCGAGGATTTCCGGGAGACACCGACGCAGTTCGGCGTGGAGGTCATCGAACCTCGCCGCCACGACCCGCGCCCGCACGTGATCGCGCAACGACCCCAACCATCCCGGATCCCGCGGCGACGGTGCGGTCACCAGCGCTCGATCCGCCTGGGAGGTCGACCGCGCACGCAGGGCGGCTCGGCATTCGTCGACGAGCCCTTCGTCCGCCACCGCCCGTGCCGCGGCAGCCAGCGCCGGAACCGCGAACGACACCGAGCTCCCGGATTCGGAGAAGGCGAGAACCCCGGTGGCGACCAGTTCGTCCAGCAGCAGACCCGTATCCCCCAGATCCGCTCCCACCACGTCGACCAGGTCCGAGAGGTGCTCCAGATTGAAGGGGCTCCGTGCCGAGAGCATCGCGGCCAACGCATCCTGCCGCAGCGGGCGGACCAACCAGTGCTTCGCAGGTACGGCTATCTCCCCGCCCCGGGTGGTCAGGCACCAGTGCTCGTCGACCACTACCAGCCGTTGGTCGGCCAACATCGCTTGCAGGGTCTGCAGGACAGTGCCGGGGTTGCGGAACAGCGGCCCCAGCGCCGTGCGCAGCGCATCGACCACCGCGACGTCGAGCGGGAACCGCGGCACTCGCCGGGCGAGCATAATGCGGACGTCGGCGTCCGAAAGCGGTACGAGTTCTACGGTTTCGGAAACCAGCACGTCCAGCGGAGTGGTGCTACCGCGGCGGGCGGAGAACACCACCGCGGCTCCAGCAGAGCAAACCGTCGCGGCGATCGTGGCCAGCGCGGTCCTGGAGACGGCATCGGTCCGGTCCACGTCATCGATGACGGCTACCCCGCCGCGCTGTCCGCCCACCGCCTCAGCCAGTGCCCGCCCGACCTCGTGGGCGAGCCCCAGCACGTTGCCGCCCGTCCGGAACCGGGAACGCAGGCTCGTTGCAGCGGCGATGCTTTCGAGGAGACGAGGGCTCGCGGTCAGGTCGAACTGCTCCCGGACGGCATCGAGCAGCGCATCCACAGTGCCCAACGGTCGTTCGCCGCAGGCAGTCGCCTTGACGACGGGAGTACCGTCCCGGGTCCAGTCCGCGCAAGCCGCGTCCAACAGCGACGTCCTACCGTCCCCGATGTCGCCGCGGACGTCCACCACGACGCCCCGGCGAACGTACTCCCCCAGCGCGGCCCGCTCTCCGTCCCGGCCGACGACCGCTCCGCTCTCCCGGATCATCGTCCCCTTCCTCCCGCTCGACGAACCCGCCCACCAACTGCCACCCGGACGTCTCCGGGAGAACGGAAGCAGGCGCCTGAACGCGTGGCAACACTCCACGTCTTAATACCCCCCGACAGCAGGTGTCGGCGGCAACTGAGATGGACGATGCTTCGGATAGGGAGAATTCTCGCGACTGAGCGGATCTCCCCCGGGCTGGCAAGCGCGTGCGTGCCGTCAACTGGGAAGGAGTCACCGATCGTGCTGGTTGGGTACCCGACAGCAGCGAACCGGCAGGACCAGGCACCGGTCGTCCGTTCCGCGGTGACCGACGAACGTCCGTCGCTCGTCGGGCGGGACGACCTGGTTCGTGACGTGCTGGACGTGGTGGCGGACGACTCCGTGCCGGTCATGGCCTTGCTGGGGACGGCCGGAATCGGTAGCTCCGCGCTGCTCGACGCCTTGAGCATTCGGGTGCGGCCCGCCAGGTTGGTGCGCTTGCGGTTGGCCGAAACCGACCGGCTCACGACCTTCTGCTCCGCGCATCGCCTGTTGGCCGCCGTCACCTCCGCGGAGAACGGAGCCGTGGCCTCATCCGTGATGACGGCCTTGGCCAAGAGCGGCGGGAGAACAGCTGGGCCGACGACGGAACACCAACTCGCGGTGGCGATGTCGGTGGTGCTGCGCCGGCTCGCTCCGTTGGTGATCCTCGTCGACGACGCGCACTGGGCCGACGACGGATCCGCAGAGCTGCTGCCGATCTTGGCCGAGCACCTGGCCGGTGCGGAATGCACGATCGTCGCCGCCATGCGCCGTGACCACACACGCGATGCACGCTCCCAGACCCTCGACCGCTTGCTCCGCCACGGTCTCGCCCGTAGCCGGTCTATCCGCCCTTTCACGGCGCAGCAAAGCGCGGCCGCGCTGGCCCGCGCGGTCGGCGCCGTCCCTGACGCATCGGTGGTCACCGCCCTGCACGACGCCAGCCGCGGCAATCCGGCCCTGCTGCTCGCGAGCGCCGCTGCATGCCGGCAGACCGGTGCGATCCAGTTCGTGGACCGGCACGCCGTGCTGCGCCCGGGAAGTGGTGTGCCGCCGGTCAGCATCGATGCGGTGCCCGGCCTGCGGACCACCGACGGGTTCCGGTGGCGAGTCACCAAATGCATGGCGACCTACGAGAGCTTCGGCGCGGACGCCGTCGAACTCACCGGGCGAGCGCTCACCGCGAGCACTCACCGCGTGCTGGAAACCCTCGCGGACCTGGAGGCCGACCGCACGCTCCGGCGCCCGCGCACCGCGGATCACGAACGACCATCGTGGCGCTTTTCCCTTCCCGCAGCGCGCGAAGCCGTGCGTGCGGCCGTCGGTCCTTTCGAACGCCGCCTGCTCGCGTCATTGGCGGTGAACGCACTGCGGACGGGCGACATCCCGCAGCGCAACGATGGTGTGCTCGCCGACTTCCTCGTGGAAGCAGGCACTCTCGCGGACCCCGCGCGGTCGATCGGTGAGCTGCTGAGCCACGCCGAAGACGAATCCTTCGATGACGACCCCCGCGTCATTCGGTGGCTGGCCACAGCCGCTTCACTCGCACCGACACGCCGGCAGCGAGCGGCCGTGCTGGCCGAGCATTGCGCGGCCTGCGTTCGCCACGGGCGGATGACCGAAGCGGAGCGCAGTGCGCGGACGGTGTTCGAGTCTGGACCGCCACCGCTTCAACAGCCGCAATGGGTTCGGCTCGCGCTCCACCGCGTCCTCGCCTTGGCCTCGTGCGGCGAAAAATCCGAACTGCAGCGGGTCATCGACCTCCGCGCCGACTGGCTTCCACTGGACCGACGGCACCGCGGGCTGGTTCGCGCGATCGCCCTGTGCCTGCTGAACCGTTGGGCGGAAGCAGGTTCCGAGCTTCGGCAGTACCGCTCGCAGTGGACCGAGGTGGTCCCGTCAGCCGCGTGGTGGGGGCGCTCTTTCGACTTCACCGCATCCGTCCTGTGTGGAGCAGAACGCGACAGGGCCGTGCCCCCGCATCACTCGTCGTTGCTCGCGTTGGTAGGAGGTACACCTGCGCGGAAAGAACTTGAACCGACGGATTCCGCTGGATGCCGACTGTCCGATGCCGACCGTTTCCAGGTGCACTGGAGCGCCGGGAGCTGGGACCAGGCGATGCGGATCGCCCGGAGCAGCATCGGTGGTGAACCCGGCCCAGACCCCGTCGGCAGGTTGTTCTTGCACCACGGCGCGATCCAGGTGCTGACGGCCCAGGGCTGGGTGGGTCGGGCGCGCAACCTGGCCGAGGAAGCCCGGTGCGGCCAGCTGGAGCACGTGCTGGATCACGCCGAAGCCACCGTGGTGCGGCTGCTCGGCGATGGCGACGCCGCCTACGACCTGCTGCGATCGGGGCTGCACCGCGCAGAAGCCGGAGGCATCGTGTTCGGCACCGACACCCTGCTGGCCGACCTGGCTTACCATCAAGCCAGGCATGACGAACACGAGCAGGCCGAACGCAGCCTTCGACGGCTCGCTCGAGTCGCGGACGAACTGGGCACCGACAAGGCGCGGCTCGAACTCCTCGTCGCCCGTGCCGCCGTGCTAGGCGATCCGCGCAGCGCCGAAGCCGCCATCGCGCTGGCGCGCGAACGTTCGTCACCGTTCGAGCGGGCGGTCGCGTTCAGCCGGATCGCGCAAACCGGCCTGCGGACGCAGGAACTCTTCTTGGAAGCCTACTGCTTGCTGGGGCAGTTGGGGGCCCTGCTGTGGCGAGCGCGCCTGCGGCGGCACATGCAGGACCACGACGTGAGCGTGCCCGGTCGCAGCGCAACCCTGCGGGAGAACGAACAACTGCTGGCGGTGCTGGTGACCGAAGGGCTCAGCAACCGACAGCTGGCCTCTGTGTTCGGAACCAGTGAAAAAAGCGTGGCGGCAAGGCTTTCCCGCATGTTCACGAGATCGGGATACCGCTCCCGCGTCGAGTTGGCCGCAGCGATGCTCACCGGCGACTTCCCGACCGGATCGGCCAACGGGTCGCGGTGAACCGGATTCGCCGCACCCCCACCCGACCTCACCTGCCCGCGTGGTCCACCTCCGTTCGACGACGCGGCACCAGGCCGACCGGGACGTCGCAACGCTCGGCCTGCGCCTCGGTCATCTCGACCGGATGGCCGTGCCGCCCGCGCCGAAGTGCCGCTCGCAGCTCGCTGAGCAGCACCCGGTCCAGGTCCGGTTCGCCCGGCGCCTCGATCTCGGATGACGGCAGCTCGACCAGGAATACGACGAGGGCGCCGCCGTCGGTCGGCTTGTCGACGGCCAGTACCTTGAACCTGCTCCCCGCCGGGAACACCACCTCGTCGGCCAGGTCCGGATTCACCGCAGCCGTACGACGCGCGGTTCGCGACCAGATCACCAACTCCGCGCCGCACGCCTCGGCCGCGAGTCGAGTTCGGGCTCCCATCGCGCTCAGGAACGCCGGCTCCGTGAGCACATCGCCCGCCGAATAGGCGGAGTCGAGCCCGGCACGGTCGGTCACGCGGAGGAAGACCACCCCGCAGTGGCTCGGCAATCGCGCCAGTCCTGCCGTGAGACAAGCGACGTAGTGGTCCGGGACTTCCGTCCCGGAACCGCGCAGAGCGTTGTTCAGCGCAGCGCCCGACCACTCGCCGCGCCCTAGGTAGAGCCTGACCGCCGAGTGGTCGATGCGGGCGTCGACGCTCGCCGAGGACGTGAAGTCCACCGGTATGACGGCGCCGTCGAGGTATTTTTCCGACCACCGCGCGAATTCCTCCCGGTCGGCGGCCGAACAGCCGTTGCTTCTACCCGGGGCCGAAGGACTCCTCGGTGCCGGTAGGAGTACGACTTCCGGCTCCCGGAGCGCGGGTGCGCCCGGAACTGGGAGGATCCGGGTCTTCGCCTCGCCCGGTTCCGACTCGTCGGCAGTCGCGCCGGATCGAGCGGCCTCGTTCGAAACCGGCGCCATCACAAGGGTTTTCTGCTCGACCGGAGGTTCGATCGACGTTCCGATCGCAGGGACGGCGGGCGTGCCGCGTTCGAACTGGGCGCCGTACACATCGGCCAGCTCACGAATCTGGTCTGCCATCCCCGGCGGTACCGATTCGACGGCGACCAGCCGCATGCGCTCACGACTGCTCATGGGCAGGCCGTCGAGCAGCGAGCGCAGCGCCCCCACCGGGGACACCTCGTATTGCTCTGAGCAGGCCACCGTCACGGTCATCCGATTCGGTTCGAACGGTAGTGAATCGGCTTCGCCGGGGACCTGTCCGATGGGTAGCAGCGCCAGGCCGCTCGGCACCACGCGCGCCAGCCAGCCTCCGGACGCCGCCACTGCTCCCGGCGGTGGAGCCTGGCGGTAATGCACCGGATCGAAGACCAACCAGCCGCGCGGGGGCGGTGCCGCCTCCACCACCTGAGCCGATTTGCCCGGCGAGTACCGCAGAGCGAGCGCGGGCGGTTGCCAGGTCGGTTCGCCGGCGCCGTCGTGCACCACCGCGATCGCGCCGCCGGCACCGTCGT
>NZ_JBFAKG010000112.1:0-28614 GCF_040655595.1 Saccharopolyspora sp. NPDC050389 | reverse complement strand
GGCGCGGCTCGTGTCCTCTGCTTTGCCTATCTCCCCCCCAACCCCCCCCCCCCGACCCGAGCCGAGATGGAGAAGTCGTGAAGGTCCACATTGGTCCGATCGCGCCGCCGGAGCTGGCGGCGGCCGTCGTCGCGGCCGGCGCCGAGATCGGTCCGGCGGCGGAGGCGTCCGCGCTGGTCTGGTACGGCAGCGGCCCCGAGCGGTTCGCCGAGTTGGACCACCCCGGCCTGGAATGGGTGCAGCTGCCGTCGGCCGGCATCGAAACCTGGGTGACCGCCGGCGCGCTGCGCGACGGGATCACCTTCACCTCCGCGGCGGGCACCTACGCCGAGACCGTCGCCGAGCACACGCTCGGATTGATGCTGGCCGGGGCACGGCAGCTGCACGCGGTGGCGCGCGCGGACCACTGGGCGCGACCGGCCGGCATCCGCAGCCTCACCGGCGCCGCGGTCGGCATCATCGGCGCCGGCGGCATCGGCCGGGCGCTGATGGAGTTGCTGCGGCCCTTCGGCGTCCGGGTGCTGGCGGTGAACCGCTCCGGGAAGCCGGTCGAAGGGGCGGATTGGACGTGCTCGGCCGACGACGCCTCCGGGATGCGCCGACTGCTGGCCGAGTCGGACTTCGTCGTGGTCGCCGCGCCCGCGACGGCCGAGACGGCGAGGCTGATCGACGCCGACGCGCTGTCCCGGATGAAGCCCGACGCGTGGTTGGTCAACGTCGCGCGCGGATCGCTGGTCGACACCGATGCGCTGGTCGCGGCGCTGGACGCGGAGAGCATCGGCGGCGCGGCGCTGGACGTGACCGACCCGGAGCCGCTGCCTGCCGGGCATCCGCTGTTCCAGCACCCGCGCGCGATCATCTCGCCGCACTCCGCGAACCCGAAGTCCTTGCTGATCCCGGCCCTGGCGCGGCGGGTGGAGGACAACGTCCGCCGCCGCCTCGCGGGAGAGCCGCTGCTCGGCGTCGTCGACCTCACCGCGGGCTACTGAGCTTCCCGATTTCGCCTGAAATCGGGAGTTCCGTGGCGATCGGGTGTTGTTGGGGTTGGCTTTCCGATTTTGTCTGAATTTGGGAATTTCTCGCCCCGCGTGGTCAACCCGAAGCGGAACCCGGACATGCTCGGCACGGCTACAAAGGCGCTTTCGCGCTGGCGGCCACAGTGGACTGACTGGTTGACGCCCGGATGTGCATCGAGCTCGCCGAGCCCTGCGTGTTCGATGAGCAGCCTGCGCAAGTCCAACCCGTGGGTATGATCGAACACCTTCTGCGGGCGGCCGGGCTGTGCCGGACGCATCGATGCTCGACGATCTCCGCGAGGTTTGCCCGGATCTGGAAGCGCAGTTTTCGGACTGGGTTTTCCGCAAGCGGGGAACTACTCGTTCCTCGGCAAGGCGATCACTCACGTAACGGATGTCCTATTTGGACAGTCTAGGTAAGTCGTTCGAGTGGTATATGTGCTGATTTTCCACCCGATCGGATTGCCTTGCTTAACTCAGGTGTATCCAAAAACGGGTTCTGATCCTCTTTCTAATGGACACTCTTGGTCGAGCCGGAGGTGGCAGGTCGAACGACGGCGTGCCGATGGCTCCGGGGGAGGAGGCAACGTGATGGCAGACATCAGGCGCCGGATGTGGTCGGGGGCCGGGCTGCTGGCGGCGGCGACGCTGTCGTCGGGCTTGCTGACGACGGCGGCGAACGCGTCGGACCGCGATATGTCGGAGGCCAAGGCCCCGCCCATCGTGGGCGGTCAGCCCGCCAAGATCGTCGATCACCCGTGGGTGGTGTATCTGACCGACACCCAGGGCAACCAGTTCTGCGGCGGCACGCTCGCCAAGGCGAACAAGATCGTGACCGCGGCGCACTGCGTCTCCGGGGAGAAGCCGGAGACCGTCCAGGTCGTGGCCGGGCGGGAGGACAAGCAGACCAGCGACGGCAAGGTCGCCAAGGTCACCGGCATCTGGGTGCACCCGAACTTCCAGAACGCCAACAGCGGCGCCGACGTCGCCGTGCTGACCCTGGACCAGGAGCTCCCGCAGCAGCCGCTCGCGGTGGCCGGCAAGGAGGACACCTCGCTCTACGAAGTGGGTAAGACGTCCACAGTGCTCGGCTGGGGTGCCACCGCCGAAGGCGGCCAGGCCTCGCAGACCCTGCAGAAGGCCGACGTGCCGCTGGTCAGCGACCAGGACTGCCAGAAGGCGTACCCGCAGTACAAGTCCGACGCGATGGTGTGCGCCGGATTCCCGCAGGGCGGCGTGGACAGCTGCCAGGGCGACTCCGGCGGACCGCTGGTGGTCGAGAACAAGCTGGTCGGGATCGTCTCCACGGGCAACGGCTGCGCCCGGCCCAACGCCCCGGGCATCTACACCCGCGTGGCGACCTACCACGACGACGTCCAAGCGCAACTGGGTTCCTGACCCGAACGGACGCGGCCGGGGCGCAGCTGGAGCGCCCCGGCCGTTCCATGTCGAGACGGCGGAGCTGTTCGAGCAATCTTGCGAGCTCTGGGAATTCCCGGAAGCGCTGGCGGCCCGGCAGTGATCGCGATGAGCGGCTCGCGGCGACATATGCCGCCGCGTTCACGGCTCCCGAGCAGCCGGTCGCGGAAATGGTCGAACGGTTCCGGGCGCTGGCGGCGGACACCGGTCCGGGGGTCCGCCAGTCGGTGGTCGTCGCGACGGGGTATCGGCCCTGGCTCGAGCTGGTGGAGATCGTCCGGCGGCTTTCCGCGACCGACGACGTCGAACACGTGCGGGAGAACGCCCGGCTGCTGCTGGAAGGCCTGCAGCGCGAAAGCTGACCGAGTCAGGTGGCGGTCAGGCGGAGCTGCGGGCCGAGGTCCCGGGCCAGGCTGGCGGCCAGCGAGCGGAACGTGCGCACCGCCGGGTTGCGGTCGTCCGCTCGGGCGGCCAGGACGCTGTGCTCCGGCGGTGCGTCCAGCACCGGCACGCAGACCGTGCCCGGCCAGGGGTAGTAGCGCTGGAACGATTCCAGCGCCGATCCGGCGCCGCGCCCGGCCGCCGCCGTGGTCAGAACCTCGTGCGGGGTCACGGCATGCGAACTGCTGCGGTGCGGCGACAGCCCGCCGCGCGCCTCGGCGAAGTAGAGGTAGTCGGCGAACTGGCGCGGGGTGTGGTCGGGCAGCGCGATGAACGGCAGATCGAGCACGTCGGTCAGCCGCACCGCCGGCGCCTCGGCCAGCTCCCACGTCGCCGGCACGACCACGATCCGCCGCTCGGTGGTCAGCACGTCCACCGCGATCCGCTCGTCGTCCGGCGCGGGCCGCACGAACGCCACGTCGACCTTGTGCCGCACCAGCGCGGAGACGTGCTCGGTGAAGTCCAGCGCCACGAACTCGACCTGGATTTCCGGGCGGGCGCGGTGGAAGGCCTGCACAACGGCGGGAGTGAGTTCGGCCGAGCCGTTGCTCATGACGCCGATCCGCAGCGTCGATTCGGCGGCTGCCTCGGCCACGTCCGCGACCGCGGCGTCCATCGCCGCCAGCAACGACCTCGCGTGCCCGACGAACCGCTCGCCGGCCGGGGTGAGCCGCACCGGGGAGCGGTCGAGCAGCTGCGCCCCGAGTTCGCGCTCCAGTTGCTGGACGTGTGCCGTCACGGACGCGGGCGACCGGAACAACCGCGTCGCGGCCTTGCCGAAGTGACCTTCTTCGGCGACCGCCAGAAACGACGCCAACCGCCGCAAGTCCATACCTGCAGCGTACGAAGCACGGGAAGGGGTGGCACCGGGCAGTTTCGCCCTAGAGCACGGGCGAAACGCCGCGCCGCGCCGTCGGGTTCCGGCAAAACAGACCAAACGGCATCGGATTTCCGCAGCGCGGAAGAGATGGCGAGGCGCAGATCACGGCCGCGTTCACGAATCCTGAACGGCCGGTGCGGTCGCGCGTCCGACCGGCATAGAACCGATGCCGTGCAGAACAAGTGGTTGCCTGCCGCGTTCCTGTTGACCGCGGCGGGCTGGGGCGCGAATCAGTTCTCCTCGCTGCTCGCCGGATACCAGTCCGAGTTCGGGCTGTCCGGGCAGGCCGTGACCGGCCTGCTCGTGCTCTACGTGGCCGGGCTGCTGCCCGGGCTCCTGCTGGGCGGCCCGATGGGCGACCGGTACGGCCGGCGGCCCGTGGTGTTCGGCGCGATCGCCATCAGCGTGGCCGGAACCGCCGCGTTGATGGCCGGGGTGATCGCCACGCCGTGGCTCGTGGTGGGACGGCTGCTGGCCGGCGTCAGCACGGGCGCGGTCCTGGCCGCGGGCAGCGCATGGGTGCGCGACCTGTCGCATCCGCCGTTCGGCACCGCGGTCGAGGACGGTGTGGGGGCGCGTCGCGCCGGGGTGCTGCTGTCGCTGGGGTTCAGCGTGAGCGGCCTGGTGTCCGCATTGATCGCGCAGTGGGGCCCGAATCCGCTGGTCATCGCCTATCTTCCGCACCTGGTGCTGTGCGTGGCGGGCCTGGCGCTGGCGTTGTCGTGCCCGGAGACGCGGCCGCGCGAGGCCCAGAGTGGCTCGCGGAGCAGCGGCATCCGGGATCCGCGGTTCAGGCGGTTGGTGCTGCCGGTCGCGCTGTGGGTGTTCGTCGGGCCGACGGTGGCGTTCGGCGTGCTTCCCGGGCAGGTTGCCTCGGAAGTGCCCGGGTTCGAGCTGGTCTATGCCGGGGTGGCGGCACTGCTCGCGCCGGGGTTCGGGGCGGTGGTGCAGCCCCTGGCCCGGCGCGTCGCGCGGCGCGGTGAGCGCGCACCGGCCGTCGTCGGGCTGCTCGCGATGACCGCCGGACTCGCGTTGGCGGCCATCGCGGCGTGGCTGGTGCGGCCGGGACTGGCGCTGTTCGCCGACCTCCTGCTGGGCACCGGTTACGGCTTCTGCGTGACGTTCTGCCTGACCGTGGTCGGTCGCATCGCGCCACCGTCCACTTTGGCCAGGCTGACCGCGGCGTTCTGGGTGGTCGCCTACCTCGGCTTCTGCACGCCGCTCGTGGTCAGCCTGCTGGAGCCCGTCGTCGCGGCGCCGGTGGTGCTTGCGGTGCTGGGCGGCCTGGCGCTGGTGACGTGCGTCGTGGTGTCAGCTCGCGACCAGCCCGACCGAGATGGTCAGGAACGCCGCCGCGCTGACCACATCGAGCGACTTCGCGACGCGGGGGTCCTGTAGCCGGGTGGCGATGCGGGCTGCTCCAAGCACGATCGCGAGCTCCCAGATCGCCGCCAGCACCAGGAAGACAACGCCGAGCAGCACCAGCTGCAGAGCGGGCTGCGCGGCGGCACCGACGAACTGCGGCAGGAACGCCAGGCTGAACAGCAGCATCTTCGGGTTGGTGAGGTTGCTGAACAGGCCGCGCAGGTAGGGGTTCGCCGCATCCGCCGGGGCCGTGGTGAGCGTGCCCGCGGCGGATTCCCTCCTGGTCAGCCACAGCCCGCGCAGGATCGTCGCGGCCAGGTAGACCAGGTAGGCGGCGCCGATCCACTTCAGGACGGACAGCACCGCCGGGTTGCTGGTGATCAGCGCGCCGAGCCCGGAGATCACCACCGCGACCTGGATGATGCTCGCGGTGTGGATGCCGGCGAGCGCGAACAGCCCTGCTCGGCGGCCGGAGTTCAGCGAGGTGCGCAGCAGCAGGAAGACGTCCACGCCGGGGGTGAGGACGACGACCATGCTGGCGAGCAGGAATGCGGGCAGCGGGGTCAGATCCAGGAGCACAGCGTTCCTCCTTCGCGACGGCATGCGGCAGTGATCACTTGATCGGGCGTAGTTCTGTCACCTGTTCAGGCGCAATTCGCGGGCCCGGCGCTGTGTGCGTTCCGGGCCCGTGACGGATCGGGAAGGATGAGTAGCCGCCCGCGGCGGCCTGCTCCATAAAATTTCCCGATGTCATCCATCTTAACGAAATATTTTCCTGCTGACGTGTGAGTTGCGCCTCGTGATGTTCCGGTATCGGAGTGACTACGGTGTGCGCTCGGCAAGATCGGCGACAGCTGGAGGCACGACGTGGGGCGTGGCAGTGAGCGGAGGACCGGAGCGGCACGCGGTGGTGCACTGCTGCGTCTCGTGGTCACCGGCGCGGTGACGGCATTGGCCGGACTGCACCCGGTCGCGGCGAGCGCCGAAGAGCAGCCCGAAGCGCGGGTTCTCGGCGGTGCCGACGTCGCGACGGACGACGCACCCTGGGCTGTGGCCCTGACCGACAAGTACGGCCGCCAGTTCTGCGGCGGCACCCTGGTGAGCCCGATCAAGGTGATCACGGCCGCGCACTGCATGGTCGCGCCGATGACGGGCGGCAAGCGGACTCCGGACGACCTGCGCGCGATCGCGGGGCGCACCGACCTGCGCACGGAACGCGGCACGGTTGGCGAGGTCGAGGAGATCTGGGTCCACCCCGGCTTCCGGGACTACACCAGCGGCGACGACGTGGCGGTGCTGACCCTGCGGACGCCGATGCCGCAGCGCCCGCTGGAGATGGTGCGCGAGGGCGAAACGGCGCCGTACCGGCCGGGCACGATGGCCCGGGTCTACGGCTGGGGACGGACCAGCGAGTCGGGGCCGCCGTCGGACACCCTGCGCTCGATGGAGGTGCCGGTCACCACTGACGAAACCTGCCGGACCGCCTACCCGAACTACGACGGCCGGAGCATGTTCTGCGCGGGATTCCCGGAGGGCGGCACGGACGCCTGCGGGGGCGACTCGGGAGGCCCGATCGTGGCGGACAACCGCCTGATCGGCGTGGTCTCCTACGGCACGGGCTGCGGCCGGCCGAACACGCCAGGCGTGTACACGAGGCTGTCGAGTTACAGCGGCGGGCTGTGAATCGGGGAAATCTCGGTTGAGCGATCCTGCGGTCCTGCCGCAGGATCCGGGATGTGAAAGATCAGGAAAACCCGTACCGCACTGTCCGAGCACGGTATTCGGAGTCCACCATCACCGTGTACCAGGCGTATTCGGCGGCAATCGCGGATGCGGCCCTGGCGGCGGGGAAGTTCGTGCCGCCGTTCAAGCGCGAGCGGATGACGTGGATCAAGCCGTCGTTCCTGTGGATGGCGTACCGGTGCGGCTGGGCGACCAAGCCGGACCAGGAGCGGGTGCTGGCGGTGGAGATCACCCGGGAAGGCTTCGAGTGGGCGCTTGAGCACGCGTGCCTGAGCCACTACGAACCCGACGTCCACGGCAGCCGCGAGGCGTGGTCGGAACAGAAGCGCACGAGCCCGGTCCGAGTCCAATGGGACCCGGAACGAGACCTCCACCACCGCCCGCTGAACTACCGGTCGATCCAAATAGGACTCGGCCGTGAGTCGGTCGACCGCTACGTCGACGACTGGACCATGTCGATCACGGACGTCACGCCAGTGATGCGGAAGACGCACGAGCTAGTGGCGGCGGGAAACCTCGAAGCGGCGGGAGCAACGCTTCCTGCCGAGGCGTCGTACCTGCTCCCGGAACGCATCGGCCGTCCCCTTGGTGCCACCGGGTAGCGCTGCATGCGGGGTGTTGAGGTCAGCGGCGCCCTGGCCGGATGTTCCTCGGGTGCAGCGATTCCTGCGGCATGTGATTCGAGCACCAGATTGAGTCGAAATTTTGCGTGCAATCACGCTTCGCTTGTGTTGGCGACGACAATCCAGATTCCATTTTCCTCTGAAGTGACCCCGCAAACGACACGCGAATCATTGGACATGGTGACGAACTCGGGTTGGCCGGGGAAGGATGTGAGTTTCTGTGCAAGTTGGAGTTGTGATGTGACTCGAACAGACGCCCACGGGAGGTCGAATGATCCTGGCCCTGAAACGCTGATTAGAAACGAGCCATCGTCGGCGATGAGCTCGTTTTCGCGAACAACTCGATCCCATTCTTGATTGACTTGGTCAAGGTAGTCGTCGGTGCTGTCGTCGATTACCGATGTCGGCCGGGTTTCGAGATTTGCGACGAGTTTCCACGCGGTCTTCGGAGGAACTGTTGGGGTTGCTTTCGTTGTGGTTGTTGGGTGCAGTCCGGCGCTTTGAAGAATTTCTGCCCGGGTTGCTTCGGTCAATTTGTCCATTGTTCTTTACCTGGGATAGTAGTAATGGTGTGAGCCGCCAATTTGCTGGTACCGCTCGATGTCTCTGTTGTGTGCATTGCTCCAACCGAAGTCGACGAAATTCCGGCTCGGGTCTCCTTTTGGTTGACCTGCGTGGAAGTGTGGATCTCCGTCGTTGAGGTGCTCCGCAATCACTCGCGAACCTCCCTCGGTTTCGAACTGCATGTAGCGGCCGTGTGTTCCATTGTCTTCGGAATAGCGGTACCCGGGCATTCCTTGCCTGGAGTGGTCGTTGCCGACATCCCAGGCTTGATCTGGCTCGGTTCCGCGGGGGATCCCGGCTTGGTCGTACGCCCTGTCGAGTGCCTCCTGGCGGGTTTCGAATTCTTCATTGCATGCGGCTAATCCTAGCGGGTCGGTCCATCGATGTGGATTGCGCAGGTAGTGGTATGGGTTAGGTCCTGCTGCGAGGCCGATTGGATCGACGCTTCCGAAGCGACCGGTATGCGGGTCGTAGTGACGCTGGTAGTTGTAGTGGAACCCGGTTTCGGGATCGTGGTACTGTCCTGGAAAGCGGAGCGGGGTATATGCATTCGTACGACTTTCGTCCTGGGTTTTCCCCCACAATGTCATCCTGTGGAACCAGGCAATGCCGCCGTGATCGTTGATCAGTTCGGTAGGTGAGCCGACAAGATCGGTTATGATCGAGTAAAATTCTTCGTCGATCCACCTTTGAGGTGCATTGTGAAGCGAGGATCGTACGGTTTGTGCGATTGGCCGAAAAGTTCCGGGTTCGTAATCCCATACCGTCACGCGGGCATCGCCAAGTTGTGGGCCGTTGGCGCGACCATCGGTGTGGGCCTGCTCGGTAAGAACTGAACCGTCCCAGATAAATTCGACCCGCTCGATGACTCGGGAGCTGTCAGGGGTCAGGTGCTGCTTGGCGATACGCCGCCCCAGTGGATCGTAGTGGTATCGCCAGCGGGAGCCATTGGGAGTCAAAACTTCGATGAGCCGGTCATCCGAGTCCCAGGAGTATCGCCACGTGTTCGGTTTGTGGGACAAGAATCTTTGTTGCCGTAGCACGACGCGGCCTTGCGCATCGTGTTCGTATCGCACTCGCCCTGCGCGGTGAACCAGGGTCCCGCTGAATTCTCGCTTGCCCAAGGATTCGGCATCAGGCGACGTGGGTGGAGTGGGCCAGGATGCGTTCGTGATGTTTCCGGCTGCGTCGTAGGCATAGCGCTCGGCCCAACCGGCACCTTGAACAGATGTGACCCGCCCGGTGCGATCTAGCTCGAACATGCGTGGGCCCGTGAGCTGATCATTGATCTCGGATAAGAATCCGTCTGCGCGATACGTGTAAGATCGCTGCTGGATGGACCGCCCGTCGGTGCCTGCGATCGTCTGGGAAAGCAGGCGGTGGTTCGCATCCCATGCCTGGCTTAGCATCGCGTGAACCCCGAGGCTGCGCTGGGTCTCGTGCCCGGCTTCGTCGTAGCCGAAGCGCAGAGTCCGCCCAGCGGTACGCAGAGCGACAGGCTTGCTGTTGGAGTCGTACTCCCACACGCTCTCGGCTCCAGATGGGGTGCGCCGGCGAACTCGGCGCCCCAACGCGTCGTAGGTTGACTCCACGATCCGGCCATTGATCATCTCGGTGAGCACTCGTCCAAGAGCATCTCGCTGGAACGCTACCTGGGCGTCCGCATTTTTCGCTGTGGTTAGACGCCCAGCTGCGTCGTAGGTGAAGGTCGCGACCGTTGACTCGCTCCGTCGCTCGATCACATTTCCCAGGAGATCTCGCACGAAGTGAGTGATCTCGCCAGCACCGTTCGTGCGTTCGACGAGTTGCCCTGCCACGTCGTGGCGGTAGCTGACTTCCCGGCCGTTGAAATCGATCTCGCGCACCAGGTTGCCGGCCGGGTCGTACTCATAATGCCAAACCAACCCTTGTTCGTTGGTGACGCTGGAAAGTCGAAGTTCCGTGTTGTAGGTGAACTCCAGTCGACTACCGTCCGGGCGGACTTCGGCCGAAGGCAAGTCAAAGTGCGTGATCTCGGTATGTGTCGCCTGTCCGAGCGTGTCGATGTGGGTTCGGAGGTTTCCTTCGCCGTCGTATACCCAGCGTTCGGTTTCGCCTCCGGGCAAGCTCCGCCAGGCGGGCTTGCCATCGACCGTCCAGCCAAATCGTGTCCTACCGCCGAGGGGGTCAACGATCTCGGTCACTCGGCCGAACGCGTCACGTTGACGATGCGTTGTGTTTCCAAAGGAGTCGGTGACCGCCGTTGGGATTCCGGCGGCGTTGGTGCCGATCTGGCGCACGTTGCCGAGAGCATCGGTAACCGACGATAGATGGCCGCGTTCATCATATGAGAAGCTTGTGGCACTTCCCATCGGATCTGTCAATCTAACGGCATTTCCGCGCTCGTCGTACTCGCGGCGGGATACGGCACCGTCGGGCGTGATGATGGTGATCGGCAGGTGGAGGTCGTTGTATTCGAAACGGGTTTGGGTACCGTCGGATTGGGTCACCGCGACGAGATTCCCGGCTTCGTCGTACTCGTAGCGAATCGTGCGACCTAGCGGGTCCGTTCGAGACAGGAGCCTGTCGTAGGCGTCCCACTCGGAGATCGTTTCGCCGCCCAGCGGGTCGATTTCGCGGACCACCTGGCGCTTTTCGTTCAGGTGGAACGTTGTTGCGTGGCCGAGGGAGTTGATGAGGCGTGTGACGCCTTCTTCGTACTCGAACGTTCCCGTTAGGAAGCCGCCTGAGCCTTCCGTGTGGATGCAGCGGCCGCGGTGGTCGTAGGTGTAGCGGTACCAGTGGGCGTTTCGGTCCGTCCAGCTGGTGATTCGGCCAGCTTGGTCGTACTCGAACTTCAGCGGTAGGCCCGAGGCGTTGACCACGCCCGTCAGGCGCTGGTCCGTGTACTCGTAGCGCATCAGCAGGAGGTCTTCGCCGTTGTCCGCTTCGCACAGGTAGAGCGCCGTGATCAGGTCGTTCTCGGACTCGACCCGGATCCGGTAGCCGCCCGTGTGGCGGATTTCCACCGGGGTGCCAGCGGCGTCGTGGTCGAACTCGATCTGGTTGCCGTTGCGGTCGGTGATGCTGGTCAGCGGTAGGACGCGGTTTCCCGGCGCGAAGTGGAAGCGCTTACCGGACTCGATCTCGGTCAGCGTGTAGCCGTCGTCTTCGTGCCTGGTGAGCGTGTTCCGCGATCCCTCGAACTGGACTGTCGAGCCGACCGCGGGGTTCGGGCCGAACAGCAGCTTTCCGTCTTCGGCGGCGAAGGATACGCCGGCGTTGCCGACCTCCAGGCGCTGGTCCAGGGTGGACGTCCAGGACGGGCCGAAGTGCAGGCCCACCCGGTACGAGGACAGGTGCGTCCGCTTCAGCACCAGCGGGAGCGCCGCCGCGATCTCCACATCGGTCTGCGGGAGGATCATCTCTCCGGTGGCGACGTCGATCGGGTCGTTCTCGCACTTCCGGTTGCCTTCGTCCCGGTTCGGCGTCTCCGGGTCGTCGGTCTTGTTCTGGAGGTTTCCGTCTTCGCTCTTGGACTTCGGGTTGTCCGGTGATGTGCCGTCCGGGCTTGAGGACGTGCTGTCGGGGGATGTGCTCGACGGCGACGTGTCGGGGGAGTTCGGGGTGGTGTCCGGGGCGTCTGGCTTGGGAGACGGGGCGTCCACACTGGACGGTTTTGTGCTGGCCGGGCCGTCTACCTTTCGGAGGCCCTTCAGGGCGTCCTTGATGCCTTCCCAGATTTCGTCGAGCTTCTTCAGCAGTGGCTGGAGCTTGTTCAGCGAGCGGGTCAGCTTCGTTATGACGTCCGAGATCTTGCTGACCCACTTGGCGATCATCCCCGCCGCTTCCGCGACCACGGCCGGGGTTCCGATGCCGAGGGTGCCGCCGATTTCCGCGACCCAGCGCGGGATCCGGGTGATCAGCGCCGCCACGCACTCGGCGACCAGGTCGCGCACCAGCTCGCGGACGATGCCGACCAGCACGCCGACGATCTCGACGACCGTGCTGATGGTGTTCGCCGCGCCGCCCGCCGCCTTGATCTGCTCGGCCTGCTTCGTGGTGGCGTTCTTGTAGGCGTCGGCCGCCTCACCGGTCCAGGTGCCGGTGATGTTGTTGACCTCGTTGGTGAAATCGGCCGCGACCTGCTCCACCGACTTCGCCACGTTGCCCCACGTCTGGGCGTAGGCGGAGATCTGGTCCGGGTCGCCGGCCAGCCAGTCCAGGGCGTCAGACAGCGGCTTGACGTGCTCCATCAGCCAGGACACCGCGTACGAGACCAAGGTGCCGACCGGGTCCATGACCATCGACAGCGCTTCCAGGCCCGTGCCGGCCGCGCCGAGCGCGATCTCCGACCAGGAACCCGATTCGATGCCGGACTGGAGGTCGCCGACGGACTCGAGGATGCCGATGCCGCTGACCCCGGTGGTGGAGTCCTCGCGCGGCGCGACGAGTGGGTTGTCGGCCATCACACCTCCCAGCCGGAGAAGCTGTCGGCGTTCGCCTGGTCACCGGATTCGTAGGTCTGCGCGGTGTCCTTGACGTTGCCGGCTTGATCACTCATGGATTCCGACGCGGTCGACAGGGCGTCGACCCCGGGTTGCGAGACCGCTTGCACGATCGGCACGAAGAACGAGCAGATCACCCCGTACGCCTCGGTGCCCATCGTGACCTGGTTGGCCGCGTCCAACGCGGTCTTCAGCTGGTCGGAAAGCGCGTCGAGCCTGCTGGCGTGCGACCGGAGTTCCTCCGGCGATACATCGAATGCGTTCGTCATCGTCATCCCCCAGGTGACGGCGGGCTACCGCAGGAACGTGTCGTCGTTGAAGTCTTCGTCGTCGGGTGGCCGCTCGGTGCCGTCCTCGGCTTCGGGATCGGGGAAGCGCTCCCGGTACGCCGACACGACCGCGTTGACGGTCTCCGTGTCGTCACCGACGGTCGCCGACATGACCTCGGCCACCTGGTCCCGGATGCCGGCCTGGGCCTGCCGCATGGTCGTGAGCACCGACTCGGCCAGGCCCGCGCCGGACATCCGGCGCGCGTCGTCGGTGATCTGCAGGTCGGTGACCGCGCCGGCGCTGTCGACCGTCACCCGCACCACCCCGTCGCGGGACTCCGCGGTGGCCGTGACCGCGGTCACCTGCTGCTGCATCTGCTGGTAGCGGTCGGCCTTCGCCTGGATGCCGGAGGCCCAGCGCCTGATCTCCTCCTCGGTGCGCGCGCCGTCGACGCCGAAGACAGGTTCGCTCACGAATCCCCCATGGCCGCTCGGTTCCTGATCTTGCGCAGGCTAGCTGCGGGTTCGGTGGAGGGTCAGCGCTTCGGTGCGAAACTGCCCCGAACAGAGCAGTGCCCACCCGTCGCCGGCCGGAGTGGCGTTGACTACTCCCGGTGCTGGTGGATGAGGGTTTTGAGACCTGGCTGTGATATCCAGGTAAGGGTGACCCTCCAGCCGCTCGCGACCGCCGTCCACCGCGCCTACACCGCGGATCTGGACGCCGAGGACTTCTACCGGATGCTGCGCCTGCGCGTCGACGTGTTCGTCGTCGAACAGGAATGCCCCTACCCGGAGTTGGACGGTCGCGACCTGGAAGAGACCACCCGGCACTTCTGGATCGACTCCGCCGACGGCTACGTGCTCGGCTACCTGCGGCTGCTGGAAGACCCCGACGGCACCTTCCGCATCGGCCGGGTATGCACCGCCAAGAGCGCGCGCGGGCTGGGCCTGGGGCGCAAGCTGATGCGCGCCGCGGTCGCGGAGGTGCAGCAAGCGCCTGCCGTGCTCGCCGCCCAGACCTACGCCAAGGAGTTCTACCGCTCCTTCGGGTTCACCGAAGACGGCGAGGAATACCTCGAAGACGGCATCCCGCACGTCGACATGCGCCGCGAGCCCCGCCGGCGGGCGTGACCGGCGCTACTCGGGACTTGACCTCGGTCATTCGGGCTGCCAAGCTCCCCGCGTCCAAATGGAACGTGGAGGAGCGGCAATGGGTGCACAGGCCGGCGTGATCGCCGCGTTGTGCTGCCCCGCATCCGTCGCCCTGCCACCGGACCCGGCGCTTCGCGGCCGGGTGAATCGCGCGCACCCCTTCTGCCGGTCCCGCACCGGCCCCGACGCCGCCTGAGCCTGTCCCGGCCCAGCGGCGTCTTCGACGCGCTCTCCTTTCGCGAGCACTTCCTTGCTGCTCGCGCATTTCCACTACCTCCCGCTGGCCATGCACAGCTACTCGATCGCGCTGATCACCTCGGTGCTCTACGGCGCGACGCTGGCCGGGTTCGTGCCGATGGCGGCGCTGATGCCGACCATGGCGCCGGACCGGCGGGGCGCGGCGATGGCGGCGCTGGACCTCGGCGCGGGGCTGGCCACCGCAGTGGCCCGGCGATCGTCGGGATCGTGCTGCCGCTGTTCGGCGTCGGCGGCGTGATGTGGGTGTTCGCGCTGCTCTACGTGCTCGGCGCTGACGCTGGTGTTGAAGATCCCCAGCCAGGACGGCCCCGAGCTGGGCGAGGCTGAATTTCCGCAGGCAGGTGGTCGTGAGTGTTTTTGAGTGCCATAGCGCCGAAAAACGCTCACGAACAAACGAGGAGTGGCAAGTGAATCTGATCGGCATCCACCTGGATTCGGCCGAGGGGGCCGTCCTCTAGGGCGGGGGTGAATCGGCCGCATGTTTCCGGATAGCCGGGTGATCACGTCTCCACTCCCGCAAGGCATCCGGTCGGTACAGTACCGTGCGGCCGATCTTGGTGGGTTCGGGAAAGTCGTCGTAGGTGCTGGCGTAGCGGTACAGGGTGGCCCGGTTGACCCCGAGAAGTTCCGCCGCTTGGGGAGCGGAGATCAACCCGTCCAGCTCTCTCATGCTTGAGCACGATACTTTGTGATCATGGCGAGGTTTCGGATGTACCCCACTGCGCAGCAGGAGCAGCAGATGCTGCGGCACTGCGCGCACGCCCGGTACGTGTGGAACCTCGCCGTGCAACAGCATTCGAACTGGCGGCCAGGACGCAAGAGCGCGCCTGGGTTCGCTGAGCAGTGCCGTCAGCTCACCGAAGCCCGTGCTGGCAACGAGTGGCTGCGAGACGGCAACGTCGACGTTCAGCAGCAGGCGCTCAAGGATTTTCACTACGCCAAACAGGCCCGGTTCAATTCCGGGTTCGGTGAGCCGGCATGGCGGAAGAAGCACCGGCACGAAGGGTTCCGTGTCATCGGCACCGACCGGGTTCCCGCGTTCAACCCGGACGGTACTGCGCTGCTCAACGTTCGCGGTAAGCAGGTCATGGCCCGAAACGTTGTGGTGCACAAGCTCAACCGCAGCTGGGCGCAAGTCAAGGTCCCAGGCTGCGGGTGGGTGCGGTTCCGGCTCGCCCGCCGCGACCTGCCTGTCGCGAAAACGTTCCGGGTGACCTACCGCAACGGTCAGTGGCACGTGGCGTTCGCTGTCATCCCCGAACCGATCCCGGAACCTGGCAATGGGGAGAAGATCGGTATCGACCGTGGTGTGACGATCACTGCGGCGTTGTCGGATGGGCGGACGCTGAACTGCCCTCAGCTGTCGGGCAAGGAACGAGCGGGGATCCGCAAACATCAACGCCGCGCTGCTCGGGCACCGAAGGCCAGTCCCCAGCGAGCAGCCGAGTACGCCAAGGTCGCGAAGCTCAAAGCGCGGGAAGCGAACCGGCGGAAGGACTGGGCGGAGAAGACCAGCACCACGCTGGCCTGGTCGTTTGATGTGATCCGGTTCGAGAAGCTGAACATCCGGAACATGACCGCCTCAGCGAAGGGGACGGTTGATCAGCCCGGACGCAACGTACGAGCGAAGTCCGGGCTGAACCGGGCAATACTTGCCCAGGGCTGGGGGCTGCTGCGGCAGCGGACCGAACACAAAGCACGTGGACGGGTTGAAGACGTACCCGCCCCGTACACCAGTCTGCGGTGCAGCGACTGCGGTTGGATCGACAAGGACTCGCGCAAGAACCAAGCCGAGTTCGTCTGTTCCCACTGTGGTTTCACCTGCAACGCCGATGTCAACGCGAGCATGAACGTCGCGGCAGGACAGGACGAAAGTCCCAGGCTGTTGGCCTGTGCCGGAGGGACAACACCGCGTGAGCGGTCGAAGAGTGTCCGTGAACCTCAACTCTTGCTCTAGTGAGAGTCGGAATCCCCCGCCTCAGGCGGGGGAGGATGTCAAATGAACATCGAGGAACCCGACTTCGTGCGGCCGGTGCAGGAGGCCGGGGACCGGCTCGGGTACGTGCACATCGGGGAGAGCCACCGCGGCTTCCTGGGATCCGGCACGATCGACTTCCCGGCGTTCTTCCGCGCGCTGGTGGACATCGGCTACACCGGGCCGATCACCTTCGAGAGCTTCTCCTCGGCCGTGGTGGACCCGGCGCTGTCGGACACCCTCGCGGTGTGGCGGAACCTGTGGGACGACAACGAGGACCTGGCCCGCCACGCGCACCGCTACATCACCGACGGGCTGCACGCCGCGGCGCGCCGGTAGGTGCGGTGGAGCGAACGGGCCGTTCTGCGGGGCGAACGGCCCGTTCGCGCCGGCCGCAGTGGTGCTGGTCTCGTCGCCGCCGCGGCCGGTTGGTCCGCCGGGCGAGTTCTGCGACGATGCACCTTGATCCGAATGCAAGGGGTGCGCCAGGAAGCCGGTGGGAATCCGGCACGGTCGGCGCCACTGTGACCGGGGAGCGGCCCTCCCTCGCGAGCCACCGGGGCGACCTGGGAAGGCCGGAGGGACGCGGTGATCCGGGAGTCAGGACACTGCCGCCCCTTGTTCCCGCCACCGGGGCGTCCGAACCCCGAGGAAGGAACACCTGGCATGACCGCTGCCCCGCGCTTTCCCTTCTCCGCCGTCGTCGGCCACGACGATCTCCGGCTGGCGCTGCTGCTCAACGCCGTGCACCCGGGCATCGGCGGCGTGCTCGTCCGAGGCGAGAAGGGCACGGCGAAGTCGACCGTGGTGCGTGCGCTGGCGTCGCTGCTGCCGCCGCTCGACGTGATCACCGACTGCCGCTTCGGCTGCGCCCCGCAGGCCGCCGACCCGCAGTGCCCGGACGGTCCGCACGGCTCCGAGGCCACGCAGCGACCCGCCCAGCTCGTCGAACTCCCCGTCGGCGCCACCGAGGACCGGTTGATCGGCTCGCTCGACCTGGAACGCGCCCTGACCGAAGGGGTCCGCGCCTTCCAGCCCGGCCTGCTCGCCGCCGCGCACCGGGGCGTGCTCTACGTCGACGAGGTGAACCTGCTGCACGACCACCTCGTGGACCTCCTGCTGGACGCCGCGGCGATGGGCCGCGCGCACGTCGAGCGGGAAGGCGTTTCGGTGTCGCACGCGGCGTCGTTCCTGCTGGTGGGCACCATGAACCCGGAGGAAGGCGAGCTGCGCCCGCAGCTGCTCGACCGGTTCGGGCTCACCGTGCACGTCGCCGCGTCGCGGGAGGTGACGACCCGGACCGAGGTGGTGCGCCGCCGCCTGGCGTTCGAAGCCGACCCGGCCGGGTTCGCCGCGCGGTGGGCTGACGCCGACGCCGAACTGGCCGCGTGGATCGCCGCCGCCCGTTCCCGAGTGGACTCGGTGGCCCTCCCGGACGGAGAGTTGCGCCGGATCTCCGCGTTGTGCGCGTCTTTCGACGTCGACGGCATGCGAGCCGACCTCGTGCTGGCGCGCACCGCCATCGCGCACGCGGCCTGGCGCGGCGCCGAGGCGGTCGCCGAGGAGGACGTCGAGGCGGCGGCCCGGCTCGCGCTGCCGCACCGGCGCCGCCGCGACCCGTTCGACGAGCCCGGCATCGCCGAAGACCAGCTCCAACAGGCCCTGTCCGAGGCGGCGGAGCACGCCGACGACGGCGACGACGAGCCGCCGGAAGGACCGGACGGCGGCGGCCAGCCGCCGGAAGGGCCCGAGGGGCCTACGGGGCCGGACGGCGGGGCCGACGGCTCGGAGGAGCGCAGCGACGACCGGGCGCCCGCGCAGCGGCCGCCGGCAGCGCCGGCGCCGGCGTTCCAGGCGCGGCTGCTGGAGGTGCCGGGGCTCGGCGACGGCGCGCCGGGACGGCGGTCGCGGTCCCGGGCGCGGAGCGGCCGGACGACGCGCTCGTCCACTGTGGAGGGACACGGCATTCACCTGTCGGCCACGCTGGCCGCCGCGGCACCGCATCAGGTCGTGCGCGGGCGCAGCGGCCCCGGGCTGGTGCTGCGGGGGGACGATCTGCGGCGCGCCATCCGGGAGGGGCGCGAGGGGAACCTGGTGCTGTTCGCGGTGGACGCGTCGGGGTCGATGGCCGCCCGGGAACGGATGTCGGCGGTCAGCGGCGCCGTCCTATCGCTGCTGCGGGATGCCTACCAGCGTCGCGACAAGGTCGGCGTGGTGACCTTCCGCGGCGACTCGGCGGAACTCGCGCTGCCTCCGACGTCCTCCGTGGACATCGCGGCCGCGCGGATGCGACAGCTGCGCACCGGTGGTCGCACGCCGCTGGCCGGCGGATTGCTGCGCGTTCACCGAGTGGTGCAGACCGAGCGGATGCGGGATCCGCAGCGACGGGCCCTGGTCGTGCTGCTGACCGACGGAAAGGCCACGGTGCCGGTGGATTCCGGGCTCACTGGGCGGATTCGGACGCAGCGTGCGGTCGATGACGCGCTGCGCTCGGCGGGCCTGCTCGCCGAGGCGGCCGTGGCATCCGTCGTGGTGGATTGCGAGAACGGTCCCGTCCGGCTCGGGCTGGCCGGTCGGCTCGCGGCCGCGCTCGGCGGTCCCTGCCTGCGGCTGGAGGAGCTTTCCGCGGACAACGTCGCGGGAGTCGTCCGCGCGGTCCGGGACGAGCGCCCCCGTGCGGCTTGATCTCGTTTTGATTACGAGATCCGACGTTTCGTCTTCTGACCCGCCCGACCGATTGGTACGGTGACGCCGTCCACCTGACCCCCAGGGGTGGACCCGCAAGATGCCCCCGCGCTCCCGGTAACCCCCAGGCCGGTCGAGTGCGGGGGCTCTTTTTCGCCCACCGGAACCGATTCGCGACCGCCCGGCTCACGCCGCCCGGTCGCCGACCGACGGCGGACCCTCCGGCGCGACGACGCGGGTTTGGTAGCGGTGGCGGCAGGCGGCCGCCGTGATCAGCAGCGGAACCGCCGTGGTGGCGGCGATCCCGAAGATCAACCCGTACGAGCCGCGTTCCGCGAAATGCCCGGCGGCCGCCGAGGCGGCCGCGCTGCCCAGGAACAACGCCGAGGCGAACAACGCCACGGCGGTGCCCCTGGCCTCCGGAACCACCGAGGTCACCCAGGTCTGCAACGACGAATGCATGAACGACCAGCCGCCGCCGAGCAGCAACGCCGTGACCACCACGGTCGCGATGCTCGCGGTGGTGGTCACGACCAGGTAGCCGACGAACATCGACGCGCCGCCGATCGCGATCAACTGCCAGACCGCCAACCGCCGCCCCAGCGCCTTCACCAGCCGGGAGAACACCCACACGCCGACGCCGTAAGCGGCGGTGGCGAGCCCGGCCACCGCGACGTCCACGCCCTCGTGCACCAGCGCCGACGCCAGGAACGTCATGGTGCCCAGCAACACCGCGCCCTCGACGAACACCAACCCGAAGACCAGCAGCGCCCAGCGATTCGTCAACACCGCCATCAGGTGGTCGCGCACGCCCTGGGCCTGAGCGCGCTCCGGCTCCGGCAGCTTGCGGAGCAGGACGGCGCACAACGCGGCGCAGACGGCCGGGAGCGCGAAAACCGCGCGCCAGTCCAGAAAACCGGCCAGGAGTCCGCCGACGGCGGTCGCCAACGCGGTGCCCATCGCCGACGCCGCCATCAGATCCGAGAGCGCGCCCTGCCGGTGCTCCTGCGGCACGGTGTCGCCGACATAGGTCAGCGAAGCGGGCACGACGGCGCCCATGCACGCGCCGGTGACCACGCGCGCCACGATCAGCGCGGTCAGATTCGGCGCCAGCGCGGAAACCAACCCGCCCGCCGCGGCGGCGAGCATCGTGCCGCGCATGACCGGCAGCCGGCCGAAGCGATCCGACAGCAAACCCCACAGCGGCTGGGAAAGGCCGTAGGCGAGGAAGTAGCCGCTGGCGACGGCGACCGCGGTGGCCAGCGGCTCGTTCAGCGCGAGCGCGATCAGCAGCAGCATCGGGGTGACCGCGAAGCGGTCGAAGTTGGAGATCAGCGCGGCGAAGGACAGCACCAGCGGTGGCCTGGTCGGCATCGGGCGGCTCCCTCGCTGATTGGGACGACCGTCCATGATCGCGGCCTGCACCGTTCCAGAATCCCGTGACCTCGGCCACCATCGGAGTGGGTGGCATTAGGCCATTGGGGCGTGATCAAGGGCTGAGGTTTTGCGGATATGTCTCGTATCGGCGTTCCCGGGCATGGCTGGAGCAGCGCCGGCCGGCCGATCGCGGCCGGGCCGAACCGGAGGTGGAGCAGGCGCTGAACCTGTTGCACCGCCCGGAGATCGACGTGGCGGTCACCCCCTACGACGGCAAGTCGGACGCCGTCCACCGGGCGCGCGCGGCGGTGGCGGGGAACTGCGCAAGGTCGAGAAGACCATGGCGCTGCCGACGCGGCGGGTCGGCTACTTCGTGGTGACCGGCCGGGACGGCGGTGGGCAACCGGTCCGGCTTCCGGCGATCGGCTGGCGAGACACCGAAGAAGGCCGCTACAGCGTCACGACGCGCCGCAACAACGACGGCGAGCGCTGGAACACCTTCGGCCCGGCGGACAAGCCCCGCCTGGCCCGCTGCCTCGACGAGCAGCTCGCGGCCTTCCGCCCCGCCCGCTGAGGCCGCTCGGGGCCGGTGTCGCGGGGGCGGCCCGTTAGGGTCGGGGCATGCCTCAGGGACAGCCTTCGACAGTGCCGAACGACGGGTTGACCACTCGCCAGCGCCGCAACAGGCCGCTGCTCGTGGTGCACACCGGCGAGATGAAGGGCAAGTCCACCGCGGCCTTCGGGCTCGCGCTGCGCGGCTGGAACCAGGGCTGGTCGATCGGTGTGTTCCAGTTCGTCAAGTCGGCGAAGTGGCGCGTCGGCGAGGAGTCGGCGTTCCGCGCTCTGGGACGGTTGCACGACGAAACCGGTGAGGGCGGCCCCGTCGAGTGGCACAAGATGGGCGAGGGCTGGTCGTGGGCCCGCAAGAAGGGCAGCGAGGAAGACCACGCGGCGGCGGCGCTGGAAGGCTGGCAGGAGATCGCCCGCCGGATCGGCGAGCAGCGCCACGGCCTCTACGTGCTGGACGAGTTCACCTATCCGCTGCACTGGGGCTGGGTCGACGTCGCCGAGGTCGTCGAGACCCTGCGCGACCGACCCGGGCACCAGCACGTCGTGATCACCGGCCGCCACGCCCCGCAGGCCCTGATCGACGCCGCCGACCTGGTCATGGAGACCACCAAGGTCAAGCACCCGATGGACACCGGCCAGAAGGGCCAGAGGGGCATCGAGTGGTGACCGATTCCTCGCACGCTCGGGTGGTGGTGGCCGCATCGGCGTCCGGGCAGGGGAAGACCACGGTGGTGACCGGGCTGCTCGGCGCGCTGCGTCGGCGCGGAACCGGGGTCGCGCCGTTCAAGGTCGGCCCGGACTACATCGATCCCGGCTACCACCGGCTCGCCGCCGACCGCCCGGCCCGCAACCTCGATCCCGTGCTGGTCGGCGAGGAGCGGATCGCGCCGCTGTTCCGGCACGGCGCCGCCGGCGCCGAACTGTCCATCGTGGAAGGCGTGATGGGGCTGTTCGACGGCCGCATCGGGCCCGGCGACGGGCTCGCCGCCGGTTCCACCGCGCACGTCGCGCAGCTGTTGGACGCGCCCGTGGTGCTGGTCGTCGACGCGAGGGGCCAGAGCCACAGCCTCGCCGCGCTGTTGCACGGTTTCCGCAGCTACCGCCCGGAGATCCGGATCGGCGGCGTGATCCTCAACCGGGTCGGTTCGCAGCGGCACGAGCAGGTGCTCCGCGACGCCGCCAACAACGCGGGCCTCCCGGTGCTCGGCGCGGTCCCGCGCGCCGAGGATCTCGCCGTCCCATCGCGCCACCTCGGCCTCGTCACGGCCGCCGAGCACGGCGGCGAGGCCGTCCGCGCGGTAGACGCGATGACCGACGTCGTTGCCCGGTCGGTGGATCTCGACGCGGTGTGCGCGCTCGCGCGCTCGGCTCCCGGATTGCCCGGCCCGGCCTGGAATCCGCGCGACGAGGTGCAGTCGGAGGCCGGAGCCGTGGTCGCGGTGGCCGGCGGGCGGGCGTTCACCTTCGGCTACGCCGAGCACGTCGAGCTGCTCGAAGCCGCCGGTGCCGAGGTAGTCGTCCTCGACCCGCTCCGCGACGAGCGGCTGCCGGAACGCACCGCGGGCCTGGTGCTGCCGGGCGGCTTCCCCGAGCAGCACGTCGCCGAGCTGTCGGCGAACACCGCGCTGCGCAAGGAAATCGTGGCGTTCGCCGCCACCGGGGCACCGATCCACGCGGAATGCGGCGGGCTGCTGTACCTGGCGGAGGAGCTGGACGGCCATCCGCTGTGCGGCGTGCTCGACGCGCGGGCGCGGATGTCGCCGCGGCTGACGCTGGGCTACCGCGACGCCGTGGCAGCCGCCGATTCCGTCCTCTTCGCCGAAGGCGCACGAGTGAGCGGGCACGAGTTCCACCGCACCGCCCTGGAGCCCGGCAGCGGCTCGCGGCCCGCCTGGATGTGGCGCGGCACGGGCGTGCAGCGGGAAGGGTTCGTCGACGGCGGGGTGCACGCCTCCTACCTGCACACCCATCCGGCCGGGCAGCCCGAAGCGGTGCGGCGGTTCGTGGCGAGGTGCGCGCGATGAGGCTCGCCGGGGTCGGCCCGGCGAGCCGGAAATGCTGACCCCGGCCGCGCTGCGCGAATTCCGCGAAGCGGGCACCGCTTTCGCCCGGGTGCAGCGGCTGCGTGATCAGGGCGGCACCGTGGCCTTCGCCACCTCTCGGGGATCCCGCCGCGCATTCGACTTTCAGCCATCTCGCGGCCACCGTGGCCGAGCTGTTGTCCGAGGTCGAGCCAGGCATCACCGCGATGCGGGCGACGGCCGCGCAAGCGGGCGCGGCGCCGACCGAGGAGCCGAATCACGCACGGTGATTCCGGTGCTGCGGGACGTGACCGCGCTGCAGGACGCATTGCGGTCACGCGGTACGGTCGGTGCCTACGAAGGCGGCCGACGGCTCGGTGAGCCGCGTGCCGCGATCGCCGAATGCGGAGCCCTGGAGCGCTCGGCCCACGCCGAGCACCTCGGCACGCCGGACGCGCGAGTGCTCCCGCCGTCCGATGTGTCCGAAGTGGACGACGCGCCGTACCTGTCCACTGTGGTAGTACTTCCACCCCGAGGCGGAAGAGGAGAACAATGGTGACTGGCCGGATCTCGTTCATCGGTGCCGGGCCCGGTGCGGCCGACCTGATCACGGTCCGTGGCGCCCGGCGGATCGCCGAGGCCGACATCGTGGTGTGGGCCGCGAGCCTGGTCGCCCCGGAATGCATCCAGGAGCACGCGCGCAGCGACGCGGAACTGATCGACTCCTCCCGGCTGACCCACGAGCAGGCGCTGGAGATCTACCGCCGCGCCGAGCGGGACAAGCTCAACGTCGCCCGGGTGCACTCCGGCGACCCCTCGCTGTGGGGCGCGGTCCAGGACCAGCACGACGCGTGCACGCGGATGAACCTGCAAGTCGAGATCGTGCCGGGCGTTCCGGCGTTCTCCGCCGCCGCGGCCGCGATCGGGCGCGAGCTCACCGTCCCGGAAGTCGCCCAGTCGCTGGTGCTGACCCGGCTGGAGGGTGGCAAGACGCCCATGCCGGAAGGCGAGAAGGTGCGCGAGTTCGCCAAGCACGGCACCACGATGGCGCTGTACCTCTCCGCCGCGCGCACCAACCAGCTCGTCGAGGAACTGCGAGCCGGCGGCTACCCGGACGACACCCCGGTGCTGGTGGCCTACAAGGTCACCTGGCCCGACGAGCTGCTGCTGCGCACGAACCTCGCCGACCTGGAGAAGACCGTCAAGCAGCACAAGCTGTGGCGGCACACGCTGTTCATCGTGGGCAAGGGCCTCAACAGCGGCGGAACCCGGTCGAACCCGTACCACGCGGGGCACTTCCACACCTACCGCCGCGCCGACCCGGCCGCGCGCCGGGCGCTGCGGGCCGAACGCCCCACTCCTGCGCGCCGCCGGGAGGAGAACTCCGCGCCGCGCACCGAGGACCCGGGCGAGAACGGCCGGGTGCGCGAGTCCGACGTCGCCTGGTGGGCGGTGCGCAACTGGCAGGAGAGCGCGCGCGGCGCGGCGCGAGTCGCGGCGAGCCGCCAGGCCCAGGCCCGGCGGGTCGACGAGGCGCAGTCGCAACTGTTCGCCGACGAGCCCGTCTCGGCCGCCGAGCGGCCGGTTGACTCCGCAGCGGCCGTCCGCGCCGAAGCGGTTGGGAGCGAACGGCCCGTTGACGCCGTCGACGTGACTGCCGAAGCTCCGGAGGCGAAGCCGAAGCGGACCTCCGCGGCGCGCACCACGACCACCCGGGCCACCGCGAAGGCCACACCCGCGAAGCGGGGGACGAAGGCCGCAGCGGCGAAGCGGACGAAGTCCGCGACCACCACGACGGCAGCGGCGAAGGCGAAGTCCGCCGCGAAGCGCAAGCCCCCGGCGAAGCCGGATGAGCAGGGCGAATAGCAAGGCGAAGCCGCCGCGGGAGCCGGACCTGACGCGCAGCGCGAAGGTCCGGCCTGCGGCGCTGCGGGCGTCGGCAAGCCGGTGTCCGGCGTGGTGATGACGCGCCACACGAGATCCAAAGTGGACGCCGAGTTGCTCGGTGCCGCCGAGTTCGGTGGGGACGCCGAGCACGCCGAGTCTACGAGTTGTGGCAGCGCGGCGGGCTGCTCTCGGCGTGTGCACACCGGCTCTGCGCGCAGGTGGCAGCAGTATTGGAGCGGTTCAGCGAGGAATGCGGCCGTCGGCCGCGTGTTCGGGTCGCGATGGTGGACTCCCGGGGCGAACACGTGGTGGCGGCCACCGAAGCGAGGTGGGTGACGTGGCAGTCACGGTGATCGGGGTCGATGGTGGCGACCTGCCGAAGGGCAGCGTCGACGTGCTGGAGTCGGCGCGGCTCGTGGTCGGCGGTAGACGGCACCTGGAGGCGCATGCGCCGGAACACGCGCGCAAGCTCGAGCTGGGGCCGCTGGAACCGGCGCTGAACGCGCTGTCGTCGCTGTCCGGCGACGAGCACGGCGTGGTGCTGGCCTCGGGTGATCCCGGTTTCTTCGGCGCCGTCCGCGCGCTGCGCGAACGCGGCATCCGGTGCACGGTGCTGCCCTCGACCTCCAGCGTCCAGCAGCTGATGGCGCGCGTCGGCCGGTCCTGGGACGACGTCGTCGTGGTCAGCGCGCTCGGCCACGACCTCACCCAGGCGATCAACGTCTGCCGCGCGCGACCGGCCGTGGTGGTGCTGACCGGGCCGAAGGCGGGCCCGGCCCAGATCGGCTCCGGGCTGGCCGGCTGGCGGCGCACCATGATCGTCGCCGAGGACCTCGGCGGGCCGAACGAGTCGGTGGTGACCCTCGAACCGGCGGAGGCGGCGAAGCGCAGCTGGCACGAGCCGAACATCGTGCTCGCCCTGGCGGATCTCGACGACGTGCCGCAGCGGGGCTGGATCGCGGGCGGCGAGCCGGTGCCGCCGGCGACCGGCTGGGCGCTGGCGGAGGACGAGTTCTCGCACCGCGACGGCATGATCACCAAGGCAGAGGTGCGGGCCGTGGCGCTGGCGAAGCTCGCGCCGCGGCCGGGCACGCTCGTCTGGGACGTCGGCGCGGGTTCCGGCTCGGTGGCGGTGGAGTGCGCCCGGA
Organism: Saccharopolyspora sp. NPDC050389; assembly: GCF_040655595.1. Taxonomy (NCBI): domain Bacteria; kingdom Bacillati; phylum Actinomycetota; class Actinomycetes; order Pseudonocardiales; family Pseudonocardiaceae; genus Saccharopolyspora; species Saccharopolyspora sp. NPDC050389. The sequence continues at coordinate 2,734 of NZ_JBFAKG010000112.1, read as the reverse complement.
TGGGCGCGGCGACGATCGCGGTGGAGTCCGACGAGGCGCAGGCGGTGCGGCTGATCACCAACGCCGCGAGCCATGGCGTGGACGTCCGGGTCGAGGAAGGCTCCGCGCCGCAGGCGCTGCGCAACCTGCCGCGGCCGGACGCGATCTTCGTCGGCGGCGGCGGTACCGAGGTCGTCACGGCGTGCGCGCATGCCGGGGCGTCCCGCGTAGTGGTGGCGCTGGCGGCGCTGGACCGGGTCGGGCCGACCCGCGACGCGCTGCGCGCGGCCGACTACGAGGTCGAGGGCGTGCAGCTGTCGGCGGCCAGGCTAGCGGAGCTGCCCGACGGCGCATCCCGCCTGGAAGCGGCCAACCCGATCGTCCTGATCTCGGGCTACCGGAAACAACGCTGATGGGCCGACGTTTCGGCGGGTCAGGACCCGTGAGTACTTTGTGTCGCTATAGAGGCTGTTTCCAAACTCGATCTGAGTGGCGGTGCGGGTGGCGGAACCTCAGGCGCCTTCTCGCTGTGGGATCCCCGACATCATGAATGCCAATTCACCACGTCGGGGCTGTCCTCGCGAGAAGACCCCTGAGAACCCGCGGCGGTGCGAGTTGCGTAGGTGGGCTAAGCGGCTGCGCCGCTTCAAATACAAAACGCCCGCGTTACCACATCCGCACGTCACCACATCCAAAACAGGCTATATAGCAGCACAAAGTACTCACGGCCTTTGAACAGCGGAAACGGTCCCGCGCGAGTGCCTCCTGGCGAGAAAATCAACGAAGTAGGGGTGTGGCAGTGATCGGTCTGTTCGCGGTGACCGCGGCGGGACGGCGGGCGGCCGCCGAACTGGCCGGACGGCTGGGGCCGGACGCGGTCGTCGCCGACGGGCCGATCGCGCCCGCCGTGCGCCGCCTGTGGGACCACCTGGACGCGGCGGTGTTCTTCCTGGCCAGCGGTGCGGCGGTGCGGCTGGTCGCGCCGCTGCTGCGGGACAAGCACAGCGATCCCGGGGTGGTCTGCGTCGACGACGCCTGCCGCTTCGCCATCGCCCTGACCGGCGGCCACGCCGGGGGCGCGAACGCGCTCGCCGAGCAGGTCGCCGACGTGCTCGGCTGCACCCCGGTGGTCACCACCGCCTCCGACAGCACCGGCACCACCCCGCTGGACGAGCTCGTCGACCAGCTCGACGCCACTGTGGACGGTGACCTGGCGGCCTGCGGCGGCGCGATCCTCGACGGCTGGTCGGTCCGCCTGGTCAACCCGCACGGCTTTCCGCTGCCGGCGTTGCCGCCCAACGTCGCCGCCGATCCCGAAGCGCCGCTGTGGACGGTCGTGATCGACGATCGGCGGCCGACGCAGGACGAGGAGCGGACGCTGCGGCTCATCCCGCGCACGCTGGTCGTCGGCGTCGGGGCCGCGCGGGGCGTCTCGCGGACGGCGGTGACCGAGACGATCGCCCGGCTGGATCGCGAGCACGGCCTGGATCCGCGGGCGATCCGCGCGGTCGCCAGCGTCGACCTGAAGGCCGACGAGGACGGCATCCTGGAGGCGGTGCAGGACCTGGGCTTCTGGCACTCCGACGGCGGCGAGGAGCTGTCGCTGCTGACCTATCCGGCGGAGGCGCTGGCCGGCGTCGAGGTGCCCAATCCCAGCGAGGCGGCGCGCGCCGAGGCTGGCACGCCCTCCGTCGCCGAGGCATCGGCCCTGCACGCGGCCGCCGAGCTCGGCGGCGGGGCGCCGGTCGAGCTGGTCGTGCCCAAGATCAAGGGCGACAACGTGACCGCCGCCGCCGCGCGCATCCGGCCCCGCGGCCGGCTGGCGATCATCGGCATCGGCCCGGGCGCTCCCGACCTGCGCACCCCGCGCGCCGACGTCGAGCTGCGCCGCGCCTCCGTGGTCGTCGGCCTGGACCAGTACCTCGACCAGGTCCGGCACCTGCTGCGCCCCGGCACCGAGGTGCGCGCCACCGGCCTCGGCGCCGAGGAGGCCCGCGCCGCCGAGGCGGTGGAGCTGGCCCGGGACGGGCGCGCGGTGGCGCTGATCGGCTCCGGCGACGCCGGCGTGTACGCGATGGCCAGCCCGGCGCTGGAGAAGGCCGGGGTCGACATCGAGTTCGTCGGCGTGCCCGGGGTGACCGCGGCGCTGGCCGCGTCCGCGCTGCTGGGCGCGCCGCTCGGGCACGACCACGCGCTGATCAGCCTGTCCGACCTGCACACGCCGTGGGAGGTCATCGAGCGCCGCGTCCGGGCGGCCGCGGAGGGCGACCTGGTGGTGTGCTTCTACAACCCGCGGTCGGCGGACCGGCACTGGCAGCTCGGCCGCGCCCTGGAGATCCTGGCGGAGCACCGCCCGGTGACCACGCCGGTCGGCGCGGTGTGCCAGGCCAGCCGCGCCGGGCAGCGGGTGTGGTGCGCGCCGATCGGCGACTTCGAACCGGCGGAGGTGGACATGTCCACCACGGTGGTCGTCGGCTCCTCGCAGTCCACTGTGGTAGGTGGCCGGATGGTGACGCCGCGGGGATACCGCTGGATGGCGGCGGACGCCCACTGACCGCCGGCGGCCCGCGGCGAGTCCGTCGAGATCGGCCCGGCCGACGCAGCAGGCCTCACACGCGCGGTTCGCCGGCCAGGGGTCGTGAGTGCTTTGGGTCGCTGTAGAGCCTGTTTGAGAACTCGTTCCGCGCAGTCGTGCATCCCCGCTGGCTGGTGTGGAGCGAACGGCCTGTTCGCCTCGATAGACGAGGTAAACGGT
>NZ_JBFAKG010000111.1:20793-29243 GCF_040655595.1 Saccharopolyspora sp. NPDC050389 | reverse complement strand
TCGCGCCACCCGTCACGACGTCGGCAAGACCATCAAACGCGACCTCACCCTCCAACAACACCAAAACCGCACAGGTTAAACAACAAGCTATAGCGCCCCAAACCACTCACGACCCCGGGCGACCTGGGGCATTCCGCGCAACCGGATTCTCACGTGGTGATACCGCAAGAGGATCCTTGAACCGCGCGACGTTGCGCGAAAAAGTGGTGGCATGGAACTCAGTGCCGGAAGGAGTGGCCGATGACCGCTTCGCCGCTCGACAATCCCGCGTGGGCTTCGCTCACCGGCCCGCATGCCGGCTTCGCCGAGAAGCACGGGCAGGTGCTGCGCTACCCCGTCGACATGGCGCCCTTCCTGGCGATTCCCGACGAGTTCGGCGACGACGGCTGGCGGGACGTCGCGGCGCTGGCCGGGCCGGGCGCGGTGGTCGCCTTCTCCGGGCGGGCGCGAACGCCTCCGCGCGGCTGGGAGACCGTGGAGCAGCTTCCCGGCGTGCAGCTGGTCGACGACGGCGTGGTCGGCGTCGAGGACGACGAGGCGGTGCGGCTCACCGCGGCGGACGTGCCGGAGATGCTCGACCTCGTCAAGCGCACCCAGCCCGGGCCGTTCCTGCCGCGCGTCGTCGAGCTCGGCACGTACCTGGGGTTCCGGCGTGGCGGCCAGCTCATCGCGATGGCCGGCGAGCGGCTGCACCCGCCCGGCTGGACGGAGATCAGCGCGGTCTGCACCGATCCGGCGTTCCGCGGGCAGGGCCTGGCCACCCGGCTCATGGGCGCCGTCGTCGCCGGTATCCGGGCCCGGGGCGAGAAGCCGTTGCTGCACACGGTCGCGTCGAACACAAACGCCATCCGGCTCTACGAGTCGATGGGCTTCCGGCTGCGCTACCGGCTGTTCTTCTCCGCCGTGCGGGTTCCGGAAGCCTGACCGACCCGTGCGTGCTTTGTGTTGCTATAGCAGCACAAAGTACGCACGGGTGCGGGCGGCGGGTGCCCGCGGCCTGCGGCGTTGACCTCGACATTGATCGTCGTTACAGTTCCGCTGGCTGAACGGCGTTGCGCCGTCTGCTCGGCTCGCGTTCGGTTGCCGGGCCCAACGGGGTGCCTGGCGGAGGGGATCGCCGATGACCACTGTTGATCATGGATCCCAGGAATCCGGCGCGAACGTCCTCGGGCGGCGGCGGTTTCTCGGTTACGTGCTGGCCGCTCCCACGCTGGTGGCCGCCGCCGAGCTCGGCCTCGCGCAGCGCGCCGAGGCGGCCGTGCCGTCGCCAGGCGTGGCCGAGCTGTTCGACCTCAACGACCTGCTGACGGAGGCCGCGCGGCCGACCTCCAACCTGATCACCGTCGCGATCAACGACGACGGCACGGTCTCCTTCGCGCTGCCTCGCGCCGAGGTCGGGCAGGGCATCACCACCTCCACGGCCATGCTGATCGCCGAGGAGATGGACGTGCCGCTGGAGAACGTCCGGGTCACGCTGGCCGATGCCCGGCCGGAGCTGCTGTTCAACCAGCTCACCGGCGGCTCGAACACGACCATCTCGACCTACACCCCGATCCGGATCGCCGCCGCCGTCGCCAAGGGCCGGTTGCTGCGCGCGGCCGCGATCGAGCTCGGCTCCGTCGTAACCGACCTGACGTTGAAGGCCGGTGTGATCACCGATCTCGCGGGCCGCAGCATCGGCATCGGCGCCCTGGCCGGGAAGGCCGCGAGCACGCGGACCGAGCAGGTGCCCGTCGAGCTCAAGCCACGCGAGAAGTTCGACGTCATCGGCAAGCCGCACAACCGCACCGACGCCGTCGCGGCGGTCACCGGGCGCAAGAAGTTCGCGATGGACCTCGACATCCCGGACGCGAAGCCGACGATGGTGTGCCGGCCGCCGACGATCAACGGCACCGTCGAGTCCGTGGCCAACCTCGCCGAGGTTCGCGCCATGCCGGGCGTCACCGATGTCGCCGTGGTCTCCACCGGCGTCGCGGTCCGCGCGGAGACCTTCGGCCAGTGCATCGACGGCGTGCGGGCGCTGCGGGTCACGTGGAATCCCGGTAGCGCGGAAGGGAAATCGGACGACACCGTGCTCCGCGAGCTGAAGTCCGCCGAGCTGCCGCTCGCGGTGCCGCCGCTGACCAGCACCGTGGACGGCGACTTCACCTTCTACTTCCGCGGCAACAGCGCGCTGGAGCCCAACTGCGCGGTCGCCGACGTCCGCGCCGGCCGGGCCGAGATCTGGGGCGCGCTGAAGTCGCCCATCGTCGCCCGGCAGACCATCGCCGCCAAGCTCGGCCTCCCGCCCGGCGCGGTCACCGTGCACGTCGTCGACGGCGGCGGTTCCTTCGGCCGCAAGCTGTTCTTCGACGCCGCGCTCGAAGCAGCCGAGATCTCGCAGCGGTTCGGCAAGCCGGTGAAGCTCATGTGGCACCGCGCCGACGACGCCCGCCAGGGACGCACGCATCCGATGGCCACGTCGCGCGTCCGCGTCGGCTACGCCAGCGGCACCGTGCTCAGCTACGAGCAGCGGCACACCAGCGTCGCCACCGACTTCGGGCACGGCCTCGGCGAGGTCCTCACCGCCATGTCGGCGCAGCTGCCCGTCGGCGACTTCACGTTCGCCCAGACCATCTTCCAGCTCACCCAGTCGATGCCCTACGACTTCGGCGTTGCCACGCAGCTGCTCAACGAGACCGACAAGGGCTTCAACACCGGCAGCATGCGCAACATCTACTCTCCCGACGTCACCTGCGCCCGGGAGCTGATCGCCGACCGGCTCGCGGCGGAGATGGGCAAGGATCCCTACCGGTTCCGGCGCGATTTCCTCCAGGACGACCGCTCGCGGGCCGTGCTGGACGAGGTGGCCGAGGCCGGCGGGTGGGGCCGGGAAATGCCCGCGGGCACGGCGCAGGGAATCGCCTTCCACGCCGAATACCACGGCGTGACGGCGGCGCTGGTCGAGATCGACTGCCGGCCGGAGACCGTCGACCGCCCGATCCGCGACGGCGTGGCCGGGCCGCGCGTCACCAAGGCGATCTTCGCCGTCGACGTCGGGCTCGCGGTCAACCCGCGCGGGCTCGAAGCGCAGATGATGGGCGGCATCATGGACGGCATCGCCCTGGCGCTCACCTCCAGCCTGCACCTCGAAGACGGGCATTTCCTCGAAGCCAGCTGGGACAACTACTTCTACACCAGGCAGTGGAACACCCCGCTGGAGCTGAAGGTGATCGTGATGCCGCCGACGACCGGCGAGCCCGGCGGCGCCGGCGAACTCGGCGTCGCCGCGTCGATGGCCGCGGTCGCCTGCGCCTACGGGCGCGCCACCGGGAGCATGCCCACCAGCTTCCCGATCAACCACGGCACCCTCGGCTTCGAGCCCAAACCGACCGTCCCGCCGATCCCGCAGTCGCCCACCGACGGCCTCGACCACGCGCGCTGACGCCAAGGAGATCCCGTGCCAGAGCACACCTTTCGACTCAACGGTGAGCAGGTCACCGTCAACGTCGCCGACGACGTGCGGCTGCTGTGGGTGCTGCGCGACGTCCTCGGCGTGACCGGGCCGAAGTACGGCTGCGGGATCAACGTCTGCAAGGCGTGCACCAGCCACCTCAACGGCAAGGCGTTCAACCCGTGCTCCGTGCCGGTCAAGGACGTCGGGCCCACCGACGAGATCACGACGATCGAAGGGCTCGGCGGCGAGGACCTGCACCCGATGCAGGAGGCGTGGCTGGACCACGACGTCGCACAGTGCGGCTACTGCCAGCCGGGCCAGATCATGGCCGCCGTGGCGCTGGTCCGCCGGGCCGCCGCGGAAGGCCGCGAGATCACCGACGCGGACATCGACGGAATCCGCAACATCTGCCGCTGCGGCACGTACTTCCGCATCCGCGAAGCGATCAAGGCCGGCGCGGCGAAGATGTGACGGCCCGGCATCCCAGGCTGGCGGCGATTTCGCTCGAAATCCGCCCGGTCAACGTTGCCGCAGGGCCTTCTTGAGGATCTTGCCGCTCGGTCCCTTGGGGAGTTCGTCCAGGACCCGGACTTCGCGCGGGCACTTGTACCCGGCCAGGTGTTCGCGGCTGAAGGCGATCAGCTCGTCGGCGTCCGGGCTGCTCCCCGGCTGCAGCGCGACCACCGCGACGATCTCCTCCCCCATGCGCGCGTCGGGCCTGCCGATCACGGCCGCCTCGCGGATCGCGGGATGGGCGTAGAGCACCTCTTCGACCTCGCGTGGATAGACGTTGTAGCCACCACGGATGATCAGGTCTTTCTTGCGGTCGACGACGAAGAAGTAGCCCTCTTCGTCGCGGTAGCCGAGATCGCCGGTGTGGAACCAGCCGCTGCGGAACGCCGCCTCGGTCGCCTCCGGGCGCTTGTAATAGCCCTTCATGACGTTGTGGCCGCGGATCACGACCTCGCCGATGTGCTCGGCGCCGGGCGGCAGCTCGCGGTCGTCCTCGTCGAAGATCTTCACCTCGACGCCCCACAGCGGCCGGCCGATCGAGCCGATCTTGCGCTCCGCCGCGCTGCAGTTGAACGTCGCGACGGCGGCGGTCTCGGACAGGCCGTAGCCCTCCAGCACCACGATGCCCGGCACTTTCCGCTCGAACTCCCGCAGCACCTCCTCGGGCATCGCCGCCCCACCTGAGATCCCTGCCCTCAGCGAGGCGAGATCCCGGCCGGCGAGATCTTCGCCGAGCAGCGCGAAGTACATCGTCGGCACGCCGGAGAAGATCGTGCAGCGATGCCGCTCGATCGCGTCCAGGACGACTCCGGCGTCGAACTTGGTGATGAGCACCGCCGACCCGCCGAACCGGATCACCGGGCCGAGCACCGTGACCAGGCCGAACACGTGGAACAGCGGCAGCACCACGACGCTCACGTCGTCCGCGGAGACGCCGAACCGCTCGCCACCGACGGTGCAGGCCATGAACAGCTCGAAGTGCGTCAGCTCGGCGCCTTTCGGCTGACCGGTCGTGCCACTGGTGTAGAGCACGACCGCCGTGTCGTCGGCCTCCACGGCGGTGATCTCGCCGGTGTTCTCGGCCGCGCACAGCTCCTCGAATGGCTTCGTGCCGCCGGGAGCGGCCGAGCCGACGACGTAGACGGGCACTCCGTCCGCGGCCTTGACGGCTTCGTCCGCGAAGGACTCGAAGGTGATCAGCAGCGAGGCTTCGCTGTCGGTGAGGTGGTAGGCGATCTCCGGCGCCCGCAGCATCGGGTTCAGCGGCACCATCACGAGACCGGCCTTGAGGATGCCGAAGTAGGCGAACAGGAATTCGGGCACGTTCGGCAGGTGCACGACGACCTTGTCGCCGCGGCGCAGGCCGGCCGCCTGCAGCCCGGCCGCGACGCGCCCGCTGAGCTCGTCGACCTCCCGGTAAGCGATGGATCGCGCGCCGAAGTGCACCAGAGGCGCTTCGGGCCGTTCGGTCGCCGATTCCCGCAGCATCGTCGCCAGGTTGAATCCCATGCCCACTCCGTCGATTCGGGGAACGGCGGCGCCGCCCGGACAGCTGGTACCGACCAGTCGGTATGCGCGCAGCCTACGTAATGGTGATCTGGCACACAAGGCGCCGGCCGGGTGGCGCTACCATCCGGGCATGGCGGACTCCGGCTTTCCCAATGGTGTGGGCGCACCCGCGACGCGGGCGCTGAACGCGGCCGGCTACACCGAGCTCCGGCAGCTCGACGGCGTTCCGGCCGCCGAGCTGAAGAAACTCCACGGCATGGGCCCGAAGGCGCTGACCCGGCTGCAGGAAGCGCTCCAGGAGCTCGGCCTGTCGCTGTCCTGATCGATTTCCCGCACGCAACCGCGCCTCCGCAACGGTTTCCCGACATTCTGATGTTCCACGGGTGCCGGGCGGTCATCCTGACCGTGACGTGATCACGAGGCGAGGAGACTGCCGTTGTCCACACGCGAGCTGCAGGACGAGTTGGTGCGGTTGCGGCGGCAGCTGCACGCCGAACCCGAGATCGGGCTGGATCTGCCGCGCACCCAGGAGAAAGTACTGGCCGCACTGGACGGACTACCGCTGGAGATCACCACCGGCAGCGGGCTGAGCTCCGTCACCGCGGTGCTGCGCGGCGCGCGCCCGGGCCCGACGGTGCTGCTGCGGGCCGACATGGACGCCCTGCCCGTGGCCGAGCAGACCGGCGTGGACTACGCCTCCCGGATCGACGGCCGGATGCACGCCTGCGGGCACGACCTGCACACCGCGATGCTGGTCGGCGCCGCGCGGCTGCTGACCGAACGGCGCGCGGAGCTGGCCGGCGACGTGGTGCTGATGTTCCAGCCCGGCGAGGAGGGCAGCGACGGCGCGGGGAAGATGATCGCCGAAGGCGTGCTGAAGGCCTCCGGATCACGCCCGGTGGCCGCCTACGGCATGCACGTCATGGCCGCGCGCCACGGCCTCGGCACCTTCGTCACCCGGCGCGGCCCGCTCATGGCGGGCGGCGACCTGCTCCGGGTGACGGTGCGCGGCGCGGGCGGCCACGGCTCCACCCCGCACCGCGCCAAGGATCCGATCGCCCCGGCCTGCGAAATGGTCGGCGCGCTGCAGGCGCTGGTCGCGCGCACCGTCGATCCGTTCGAGACGCTGGTGCTGACAATCGGCAGCTTCCACTCCGGCAACGCGGGCAACGTGATCCCGGGTGAAGCGGTCTTCGACGGCTCGCTGCGCTGGTTCTCCGCGTCCGCGCGGGACGCGGTGTGGGATGGCATCGCCGCCGTGTGCAACGGCATCGCGGCGGCCCACGGCGTCGAGGTCGACGTGGACATCAGCGAGTACGTGCGCGCCACGATCAACGACGACGCCGAGGCGGAGTTCGCCGCGCAGGTCGCGGCGGACGCGCACGGCGACCGGTTCTCCTGGCTGGAGCGCCCGGTCACCGGCGGCGAGGACTTCTCCCGCGTGCTGGAACAGGTTCCGGGCGCGTTCATCTTTCTGGGCGCGTGCCCGCCGGACCGCGATCCGGCCACCGCGCCGGACAACCACTCGCCGTTCGCCGTCTTCGACGACAGCGTGCTCGCCGACGGCGCCGCGCTCTACACCGAACTCGCCATCCGCCGCCTGGCCCGGAGGCGGCCTTGACCGCCGAAACCGATCAGCACACGAAGCCTCGGAAGTGGCGAACCATCGTCAGCACCGGCGCGGGCAACGCGTTGGAGTGGTTCGACTGGAACGCCTACGCCGTCTTCACACCGTTCTTCGCCGCGCAGTTCTTCCCCGCCCACGACAGCACCAGCGCCGTGCTGTCCAGCCTGGCGATCTTCGCCGTCGGGTTCCTGATGCGGCCGCTGGGCGGGCTGCTGTTCGGCTGGTTCGGCGACCGGATCGGCCGCCGCAGCGCCATGGTCGGCTCCATCGCGCTGGCCTCCGGCGGCAGCCTGCTGATCGGCGTCGCGCCGACGTACGAAACGCTCGGCATCGGCGCGGCGCTGCTGCTCGTGGTCGCCCGGCTGTGCCAGGGACTCGGGCACGGCGGCGAGATGCCCGCGGTGCAGACCTACGTCGCGGAGATGGCGCCGCGAGGCCGGCGCGGGCTCTGGTCCAGCCTCGTCTACACCTCGGGCACCTGCGGAATCCTGGCCAGCTCCGCGCTCGCCGCGGCGTTGACGACGGTGCTGTCGCCGGGCGCGATGAGCGCTTGGGGCTGGCGGGTGCCGTTCCTGCTCGGCGGCGTCGTTGGGCTCTACACCCTCGTGATGCGGCTGCGGCTGGCCGAGACGCAGGTCTTCGACCGGCAGCGGGCGACCAGCCGACCGCCGCTGTGGCGGAGCTTCTGGGAGCAGCGCACCGCTTGCCTGCGAGTGATCGGGCTGACCGTCGGCGGCACCGTGGTGTTCTACACCTGGGTGGTTTCCGCGCCCGCGCAGGCGATCAGCGTCCACCGGCTCGACCCGTCCTCGGCGCTGTGGGTCGGCGCCCTGGCGAACGCGGTGTTCATCCTGGTGCTGCCGCTGTTCGGGGCACTTTCGGATCGCATCGGCCGCAGACCCGTGCTGCTGCTGTCCTTCGTGGGCAGTGCCGTGGTCATCTACCCGCTGAGCTGGCTGATCCGGGACCAGATCTGGCAGTTCGCGGTCGCGATGATCATCGCGCTGCTCGTCATCGCGCCGGGCCCGGCGATCATGCCCACGGTGTACGCGGAGCTGTTCCCGACCCGGATGCGAACGGCGGGCGCCGGCTTCCCCTACGCCATCGCGACGGCGGCGTTCGGCGGCAGCGCGCCGTACCTGCAGACCTGGCTGGCCAGCAGCGGCCGCGGCGACGTGTTCCTCGGCTACGCGGTGATCCTGCTGGTGATCAGCGCCGTCGTCGCCTACCGCATGCCGGAGACCAAGGACATCGCCCTCGACTGACCCGCCGAGCAGTGTTTCCGCAAGTCCGGGGCCGTGAGTCTTTTGGGTCGCTATAGCAGCCCAAAAGTCGACGCGTTGCAGAACACGGTGATCGTCACGG
>NZ_JBFAKG010000111.1:17772-20783 GCF_040655595.1 Saccharopolyspora sp. NPDC050389 | reverse complement strand
CGCCGGCCGTCTCACACCCCCCCCCCCCCTCTTCGGCCCGGCGGTCTTTTTTGTCGTCATGGCGGTGTGTGTCTGTTTTTTGGGTCGCTATAGCAGCCCAAAAGACTCACGGCCCCGTTGCAAACGCACGTCACAGCCGGTCATGGCGTGCGTCATAGTTCCCTATCGTTCCCTATATAGGATAAGTTAGGGATTGATGACGGAAGAAATGTACTCGGTTGAGCAGGTGGCCGACCGGCTCGGGCTGCACGTACGCACCGTGCGCGGCTACATCCGCTCGGGGCAGCTCAAGGCGGTGCGGATCGGCAAGCAGTACCGGATCGCCCGCGCCGACCTGAACGCGCTGACCGGCCACCCGCAGGCCCCACCGGCCCGGCCCACCAGCGCCGCGGTGGAGGTGTCGAGCATCGTGCAGATCGACGGCGTCGACCGCGCCGCGGCCGACCGCATCGGCACGCTCGTCCTGGCCGAGGCGAACAGCGCCCCGCACCCACTGCGCATCCAGACCGTCCACGACGAGGAGCGGAGCCGCATGAAGATCGTGATCCTCGGCGGTGCCGCCGCCACCGCCGAGGTGCTGCACCTGCTCGACGCCGTGCTCGACGGCGACAACGGCTTGCTCGCCGGGGAGCGCGGCGATGCCTGAGCTTCCGGCGGGTCCCGGATCGACGCCGCGCATGATCCCCATCCCCGGCGGGGAAATCGTCCTGCGGGACGAGGGCACGAAGACGAACTGGCCGGTCGAGGTCGGCGACTTCTGGCTGGCAGCGCATCCGGTGACCCGCGAGCTGTACCGCGCCGTTACCGGCGATGCGCCGGCGAGTTCGGCGGGGCCGCGGACGCCGGTGACCGAGGTCTGCTGGCAGGAAGCCGCCCGGTTCTGCAACCTGCTCTCGGAAGCGGCGGGGCTCGAACCCTGCTACTCGATCGGCGACGGCCCCGACGCGCAGGACGCGACCTGCGACTGGGCCGCCGACGGCTATCGCCTCCCGACCGAGGCGGAGTGGGAGCACGCCTGCCGGGCCGGGACTTCCGGCGTCCACAGTGGAGAATTGGGCGAAATCGCCTGGTATCGCGGGAACTCCGGCGGCGAGGTGCACGAGGTCGCGACCAGGGCGCCGAACGCGTGGGGCCTCCACGACATGCTCGGCAACGTGTGGGAATGGTGCTGGGACGTCTACGATCCCAAGGTCTACGGCCCGTACCGCGTGTTCCGCGGCGGCGGTTGGTGCGATCCGCCCCGGGGATGCCGGGCGTCGTGCCGCCGCAAGAGCCACCCGACCTTGCGCACCGACGACCTCGGATTCCGGCTCGCCCGCTCGCGCTGACTCGTCAGCGCTCCGCCATGTTCTCCAGGGCTTCGAGCACCGCCCCGGTGCGCTTGAGGCCACCCAGGAGGTGCTGCTCGACCTCGGCGACCTTCGGCGCCACCTCCCGGTACACCGCCTCGCCGCGGCGGCTCAAGTGCACCAGGACCTTGCGGCGATCCGCCGGATCCACCTCCCGGTACACCAGGGCCGTCGTGACCAGCCGGTCCACCAGCCTGGTCAGGGTCGGGCCGGTGATCATGGTGCGCTCACCGAGCTCGGCCATCGCCAGGCTTCCCTCCGCCGCCAGGGTTTCCACCACCAGCCACTGGTCGAAGGTCAGCCCCTCCGGCCGGACGACCTGCTCGACGCTCGCGGTCACCGCGCGCGCCGCCCGGGCCAGCGTCCTGGTCAGCGGCGGGCCCGCCGCGACGTCACCTGCTGCCATGCTCCCCGCATCCTCACTCTTGCGCTCCCCCACGAGAATCGTAAGACTTCCACCTGGAAGCGATCGAGACTCTCGCCATTTTCGGAGCCGCAAATGGCATTCGGCTCAGCGGTGCGCGAGCGCGCCGCGCGGTGGCGCGTGGGCATGGTGATCCCGCTGCGCGGCCCGGCCGGTCTGTTCGGCCCGTCCTGCGAGGCGATCACCGAACTAGCGGTGCAGGAGCTCAACGACGCCGGCGGGATCTTCGGCCGCGAGGTGGCCGTGCAGGTCGTGGACGGCGGCGCGCCGCCGCACGAGGTCGCCGCGGAGGTCCGCAGGCTGGTCGCGGACGGGGCGATCGACGCGGTCACCGGCTGGCACATCTCCTCGGTGCGGCACGCGATCGCGCCGGTCGTGGCCGACCGCGTGCCCTACGTCTACACCTCGCTCTACGAGGGCGGCGAGCGGCGCGCCGGGATCTTCTGCTCCGGCGAGACGCCGCGCTTCCAGATCGCCCCGGCCCTGCGGTGGCTGCGCGACAACGCCGGCGTGCGCCGCTGGTTCGTGGTCGGCGACGACTACGTCTGGCCGCGCGGTTCGACCGCCGCGGTCCGCGCCTTCGCCCGCGAGCTGGACCTGCGGATCGTCGGCGAGACCTTCGTCAGCCTGGGCACCGGCGACATGCGGCGGGTGACCCGGCAGCTGGCCGACGCCTCGTGCGACGGCGTGCTGATGCTGCTCGTCGGCCAGGACGCCGTGCGGTTCAACCGCGCCTTCGCCGCGCAGGGCCTGCACGATCGCCTGGTGCGCTTCAGCCCGCTGATGGAGGAGAGCATGCTGCTGGCCAGCGGCGCGGATGCGACCCGGAACCTGTTCGTCTCGGCGGGGTACTTCCGGTCGCTGGCCACCGCGGACGCGATGGACCTGCTCGGCGCGTACACCCGGCTGCACGGCCCGGCGGCGCCGCCGCTGAACAACGCCGCCGAATCCTGCTACGAGGGCCTGCGCACGTTGGCGAAGCTGGCGCGGCGAGCGGGCTCGGCCCGCCTGACGGAGTTCAACGCCGCCATCGACGGAACCGCCTATCAAGGCCCACGCGGCACCGTCGAGTTCCACGGCCACCAAGCGGCCCAGCACGTCCACCTGGCGGTGGCCGACGGCTACGACTTCGACGTCATCACCCGCCTCTGAAACCCGCGCCCATTCCGGCTGGGACGGATGCTCGGCGTGGCCTCGGGGCCGTGAGTCTTTTGGGCTGCTATAGCGACCCAAAAGAC
>NZ_JBFAKG010000111.1:0-17762 GCF_040655595.1 Saccharopolyspora sp. NPDC050389 | reverse complement strand
TCCAACCCCCCCCCCCTCGCCTGGGGCCTCTCTGGGGGGGGTCGCCGCGGGGGCCGTTCTTTTTGGGGCTTTCAACCACAACAAAAACACCCCCCGGCCCCGCACGCAACCGAGCGCCCCCGATTTCCTCGATCTCCAGCCGAATTCCGCGTCGGTGCAGCTCATCGCTTGACGCTCCGCCCATGCCGATTTATTTTCACCTGGAAGTGTTCCAGCGGGAATCATCTCGTCCGAGGAGGAAACCGATGCGACACGGGGACATCGCCGCCAGCCCGGACACCGTCGGCGTCGCGGTGGTCAACTACAAGATGCCGCGCCTGCACACCAAGGAGGAAGTGCTCGTCAACGCGCGGCAGATCGCCGACATGGTCGTCGGCATCAAGACCGGCCTGCCGGGCATGGACCTGGTGGTGTTCCCGGAGTACTCGACGCAGGGCATCATGTACGACCCCGACGAGATGTTCGCGACCGCGTCGACGGTCCCCGGCGAGGAAACCGAGATCTTCGCCGACGCCTGCCGCCGGGCCGAGACGTGGGGCGTCTTCTCCATCACCGGCGAACGCCACGAGGACCACCCGAACAAGCCGCCGTACAACACGCTCGTGCTGATCAACGATCGCGGCGAGATCGTGCAGCGGTACCGCAAGATCCTGCCCTGGTGCCCGATCGAGGGCTGGTACCCGGGCGACACGACGCACGTCGTCGACGGCCCCAAGGGCATGAAGATCTCCCTGATCATCTGCGACGACGGCAACTACCCGGAGATCTGGCGGGACTGCGCGATGAAGGGCGCCGAGCTCGTGGTCCGCTGCCAGGGCTACATGTACCCGGCCAAGGACCAGCAGGTGCTGATGGCCAAGGCGATGGCGTGGGCGAACAACTGCTACGTCGCGGTCGCCAACGCCGCCGGCTTCGACGGCGTCTACTCCTACTTCGGCCACTCCTCGATCATCGGCTTCGACGGCCGCACCCTCGGCGAGACCGGCGAGGAGGAGTACGGCATCCAGTACGCGCAGCTGTCGGTGTCGGCGATCCGCGACGCGCGCCACCACGACCAGTCCCAGAACCACCTCTTCAAGCTGCTGCACCGCGGCTATTCCGGGGTGCACGCCGCCGGAGAAGGCGACAAGGGCGTCGCGGACTGCCCGTTCGACTTCTACCGGATGTGGGTCAACGACCCGGAGCGGGCGCAGAAGAACGTCGAGGCGATCACCCGCGACACCGTCGGCGTCAAGGACTGCCAGGTCGGCTCGCTGCCGGTCGACCCGGCCTGACCGCTCACGGGGCGCCGGTAAGCGCCTCGCGGGGCACCGGCCGGTCCTGCTGGAGCGCGGTGAACAGCTCCGCCGACTTCTCCTTGTCCCAGAACAGGACCGCGCCGACGCCGGGCATGTCCATCCCGCCGTTGGTCGGCACCGCGGCCGTGATCAGTCCCTCGCCCGCGGTGCTCGCCTGGTAGCCGAGCTGCCCGAGATCGTCCAGGTGGTCGCCGTCCGAGACCGTCACGGTCGCGGCGAGCCGCCAGGCCATGGGCACCGAGCGCACTGGGTTGAACAGCACCTCCCGGCTGGTCGCCTTGCGCACCAACGCGGTGAGGAACTCCCGCTGGTGCTCCGAGCGCTCCAGGTCACCGCGTGCGAAGGCGCGGGTGCGGACGAAACCGAGCGCCTGCGCGCCGGTCAGCTGCTGGCAGCCGGCCTCCAGGGCCAGGTCGATCTTCGGGTCGTGGATCTCCTGCGGCAGGCACATCCGCACCCCGCCGACCGCGTCCACCACTCCGGCGAAACCACCCAGCCCGATCTCCAGGTAGTGGTCGATGTGCAGCCCGGTCGTCTCCTCCACGGTGCGCGACAGCAGCGTCGGGCCGCCGAGGGAGTAAGCCGCGTTGAGCTTGTTCGGACCGTGGCCGTTGATCGGCACCAGCGAGTCGCGGGGCAGGCTGACCAGCGTCGGCGCGCCCGCACCGGCCGGGATGTGCAGCAGCATGACCGTGTCGGTGCGGGATCCGGCCGCGTCGGCCGTGCCGCCGGTGACCAAATCCTGTTCCTGCTGCGCGGAAAGCCCCTCTCGGCTGTCCGAACCGACCAGCAGCCAGTTCGTGCCCTGCGCCGACGCGGCGCGGTCAAGGTAGTCGGTGAACGCGGGCACCCTGCCCAGCGAGAAGTCCAGGTACAGCGCAATGGCGGCGACGAGCACGACCAGGCCGACGAGGGCCAGCGACAGCAGTCGGGTGGTTCGCCGCAAGAAAGTTCTCACTATCCGTGTTCACTCCGCGCGTCAGGTCACTCGCACGCCTCCCCGACAACAGCGCGCCTTTGGTCCAGAGTGGCCGTAACGTTATCGTACTGTGCCCCGACTTACCCATTCGAGTGATCGACGCCCCCGACAACCGGAGTAGTGATGTCCCGGCGAGACCGCCAGCGACCCCGTAGCGGCTCGGAGGAAGTTCGCGCCAGGCACCGGCGCCGCGGCGGCCCCGGAACGGTATTGGTCCACACCGGACACTCCGGACGACGCAGACATAGCGGCGAAACCACCCTCGACGTGCTGCCGGACCGGCGCGTGCGCCGGGTGCACCACCCGGCGGAGCCGGTATTCGTCGACAGCAGCGGTCGCCGCCGCCGCGCGTTCCGCCGGTTCGTCCTGGTGATCAGCCTCGTCCTCGTCTGCCTCGGGCTGTTCCTCGCCGCGGCGATGCTCAACTCGCGCGCACCCGCGCCGCCGCTGCCGACCACCGCAGGCACCAACCCCTGAGGCAGGAACCACTTTTGCCGCGTCGCTCCCGAATCCCCCGAACTCCCCGGGCGCACTGGCTGCTGCTCGGCCTGGTGCTTCTCGTGCTGTGCGGCCTGCTCGGCCTGGACGTGGTGCTCAGCCGCGCGGGCACGCCGAGCACGCCGAGCGGCTCCAGGCAGTTCGTCCCCGAATCCGCGTTCGCCGGCGGTTCCGTGATCGATCCGCGCGAGCCGGTGGTGCAGCACCCGCCGGCCCGCCACCTGGCGCTCACCTTCGCGGACGGCCCTGATCCGCAGTGGACACCGGTGCTGCTGGACGTGCTGGCCCGGCACCAGGTGCACGCCACCTTCTTCGTGACCGGCGCGCAGGCCGCCGAGAACCCGGCGCTGATCCGCCGGATCGTCGACGCCGGGCACGAAGTCGGCAACCGCACCCTCACCCGCACCGACCTGCGACAGGCCGGCGACCTGCGGGTGCAGCTGGAACTGCAGGCCACCGACCTCGTGCTGGCGGGCGCCGCCGGCATCACGACAGACCTCGTCCAACCGCCATACGCGACAACCGGGTCGCTGGACTACGAGGCGTGGAAGGCGTTCCTGCGCATCGGCAACCACGGCCGCCAGGTGGTGCTGGCCGACCTGGACTCGCAGGACTGGAAGCAACCCGACGCAGCGGCGGTGCTGGCGAACTCGACGCCCCGCGACGACCGCGGCGCGGTGCTGATGATGAGCGACACCGCCGGCCCGGCGACCGCCGAGGCGCTCGACCGCCTGCTGCCCGATCTGCAGCGCTCCGGGTGGCGGGTCGACTCCGTCGGCGGCACCTTCCAGCTCCCCGGCATGATGAACCAGGCCGGCGCCGTCGACCGCATCGCCGGCACCATGCTCGTCGCCGCCATCTGGTCGTCCGCCTGGCTGTCGGACGCGCTGCGCGTGCTGCTGTGGGCGGCGACCGCGCTGGTCGCGCTGCGCGGCGTCTTCGTGCTGCTCGTCGTGCCCTTCCACGTGCGGCGTTCCCGCCGGTGGGAGCCGCCGTGGCAGATCAGCCAGCGCGTCGGCGTGATCGTCCCGGCGTACAACGAAGAAGCCGGCATCGCGAACACGGTGCGGTCGATCCTCGCCTCCGAACATCCGGTGGAGGTGGTCGTGGTCGACGACGGCTCCACCGATCGCACCGTCGAGGTGGTCGAGCGGTTGCAGGAGCGGTTCCCGCGCATCCGGTTGGTCCGGCAGGAGAACTCCGGCAAGGCCGCGGCGCTCAACACCGGGCTGGCAGAGGCGAACTCGGAGCTCGTGGTCATGGTGGACGGCGACACGGTGCTCGAACCCGATGCGGTGGGACGGCTGGTCGCGCACTTCACCGACCCGGCGATCGGCGCGGTGTCCGGCAACGTCAAGGTCGGCAACCGCCGCAGCCTGCTCGGCCGCTGGCAGCACATCGAGTACGTGATCGGGTTCAACCTCGACCGCCGCGTCTACGACGTGCTGCACTGCACACCGACGGTGCCCGGCGCGCTCGGCGCCTTCCGGCGCTCGGCGATCCTGGAGGCCGGCGGCGTCAGCGACGACACCCTCGCCGAGGACACCGACCTGACCATGGCCCTAGAGCGCGATGGGTGGCGCGTGGTCTACGAGGAGCGCGCGATCTCGTGGACCGAGGCGCCGGCCACCTACGGCCAGCTGTGGAAGCAGCGCTACCGGTGGTGCTACGGGACGTTGCAGGCCATCTGGAAGCACCGGCGCGCCGTCGTCGAGCGCGGCGCGGCGGGCCGGCTCGGTCGCCGCGGCCTGCCCTACCTGCTCATCTTCCAGGTGTTGCTGCAGGTGATCTCCCCGGTGGTCGACGTCACCGCGTGCTTCGCGCTGTTCACCGAGGACGCCGGCACGGTCGCCCTGACCTGGCTGGGATTCCTCGCGCTGCAGGCGGTTCCCGGCGTGATCGCGTTCCGCCTGGACGGCGAGCCGCTGCGCCCGCTGCTGGTGATGCCGCTGCAGCAGATCGTGTACCGGCAGCTGATGTACCTGGTCGTGGTGCAGTCGGTGATCACCGCCCTCGCCGGCGCCCGGCTGCCGTGGCAGAAGCTGGAGCGCCGCGGCCGGATCGTCCCGCTCGCGGCCGGACGGCGCCGGTGACCTGAGCGCGCCCGTCTGGGCGGGACTGAAGGCGTCGCAATATGGTATACCATAGACCAACACTCCTTCTTCGACGGAGAGGTCCCGATGGTCCGCATCCTGACCCGGTCCGACGTTCGCTCCCTGATCTCGATGGACGAGGTGATCGATGCGGTGCAGAAGGCGCACGAGGACCTCGCGCTCGGCCGCGCCGACCAGCCCGAGCGGCACGCCGCCCGCACGCCCGGCACCGACGCGCATCTGATCCCGATGACGGCGGCGCTCGCCAACAGCCAGGCCGGCGGCGTCAAGCTGCTCGCCGACGTGCCCACGAACCCGGCCCGCGCGATGCCCCGGCAGCAGTCGACGATCGTCCTGGTGAACCCCGAAACCGGAGTCTGCGAGGCATTCCTCGACGGCGGCGCGATCACCCAGTACCGGACCGCCGCCGCTTCCGCCGTCGCGACCCGCTGCCTGGCCCGCGCCGACGCGCGCGTACTGGGCCTGATCGGCGCGGGCGCGCAGGCGCGCAGCCACCTCGCGGCGATCACGCGGGTCCGGCCGATCGACCGGGTGCTGGTCTGGAGCCGCACCGAGGCCAGTGCCCGCGCCTTCCGGGACGCCGTGGCCGACAGCGGCCTGGACATCGAGCTCGCCGGCAGCCCCGAGCAGGTCGTCCGCGGCTCGGACATCCTCTGCACCCTCACCCCGTCGGCGACGCCCGTGGTCGCCGGCCGCTGGTTCGGCGAAGGCCTGCACGTCAACGCCGTCGGCGCGCCGCCGCGCCGGGACCACCGAGAGATCGACACCGACGGCATCGTGCGCTCCCGCGTCGTGGTGGACACCCTGGACACCGCGCTCGCCGAATCGGGCGCCGTGTCGATCCCGCTCGACGAGGGCGCCATCACGGTCGACCACTTCCGCGACGAGCTCGGCGAGGTCCTCACCGGCGCGAAGCCCGGCCGCAGCGACGATGCGCAGATCACCCTGTTCAACTCGGTGGGCGTGCCGATCCAGGACATCGCGACCGCCCGGATCCTCGTCGACCGGGCGTGCGAGAAGGGCATCGGGATCGAGATCTCGCTGCCCGAATAGGCGGAATACGATGGGCCGCGCGGAGCCGGACCGCGGCCAGGAGGTGCCAGGTGTCGCTGGAAGCGCGACCTTCCGTCGGGGCGGCGCACCGTTCGTTGCGCGACTCGATCACCGACGAACTGCGCGAGCGGATCATCTCCGGGGCGTACCCGCCGGACTTCCGGCTGGTGGAGCGCGATCTCGCGCAGCAGCTGGAGGTTTCGCGGATCCCGCTGCGTGAGGCGTTCCGGCAGCTGGAATCCGAAGGACTGGTGCGCGCGCTGCCGCGGCGCGGCGTGGTGGTCGCCTCGATGACCGCGAAGGACGTCGAGAACCTGTTCGAGATCCGGGAAAGCCTGGAGTCGCTGGCCGCTCGGCTCGCGGCGCAGCGCGCCGACCGGCAGGGCCTGCAACGGCTGCGGGCGCACCTCGACGACGCGCGGGCGACCACGGCCGCCGCGGACAAGGACGGCATCGCCCGCGCGAACGCCGCGTTCCACGCGACGATCATCGACCTCGCCGACAACGAGCTGCTGCACTCGATGATGGCGCCGCTGAACAGCAAGGTCCGCTGGCTGTTCCGGCTCACCAGCGCGACCGACCCGGAGATGCTCTGCCGGGAGCACACCGACCTGTTCGACGCGATCGCCGCCGGCAACGCCGAAGACGCGGCCCGGATCGCCCTGAAGCACGTGGCGGCCAGCCGCCAGCCCACCTTCGACCAGCTGGCGAATCCACAGTAGAGGCTGTTTCCAAACTCGTTTTGCGTGGCGGTGCGGGTGGCGGCCCCCCTGCGGGAATTACGGCCGCCGCCTGGACTGTGGGAGCCCCGACTTACGTATGACCAATACGCGGCATCGGGGCTGTCCTCGCCAGACGACGTCTGAGAACCCGCGGCGGTGCAAGTTGCGAGGGTGGGCTAAGCGGCTGCGCCGCTTCAAAGACAAAGATCGAACCACCTTCCAGAACAGACGCTATAGCGACCAGAAGCACTCACGAGGATGGGCGGCTCAGCCAGGATCGGCCACGCTGCGGCTGCCGAACGGGGACTGCTGCGCGATGATTGAGCGCGGGTGACTGTGATGTCCGGAGAGGCCGAGGCGTGTGCCGGGGTGGACGTCGGTGGCACGTTCACCGACGTCGTCGTGCACGCCCCCGGTCACCGGCCCAGGGCGGTGAAGGTGCCCACCACTCCGGCGAACCAGGCCGAAGGGGTGCAGCGCGGCATCGCCGAGGGCCTGCCCGGCGGCGCGCTCCGGCTCCTGCCGCACGGCAGCACCACCGCCACCAACGCCGTGCTGGAGCGCAAGATCGCCCGCACCGCCTTCGTCACCACCGACGGCTTCACCGACGTCCTGCAGATCGCCCGGCAGAACCGCCCCGCCCTCTACGACCTGTCCGCGACCAAGCCGGAACCGCTGGTGCCGCACGAGCGGGTGGTCACCGTCGCCGAGCGGATGAGCCCGCGGGGCGAGGCGATCGTCGAGCTCACTGACGCCGAGATCGACCGGGTGGTGGCCGCGGTCCGCCGCCTCGAACCCGAGTCGATCGCCGTGTGCCTGCTGTTCTCCTACGCCTGCGACGACCACGAGCGCCGGCTGTGCGCGGCGCTGGCCGAGCTCGGCGTGCCGATCACCTGCTCCAGCTCACTGCTACCGGAGTTCCGCGAGTTCGAGCGCGCGTCGACCTGCGTGCTCAACGCGGCCATCGAGCCGGTGATGCGCCGCTACCTGTCGAACCTGACCACCCGGCTGCCCGAGCCGACGATCACCGTGATGACCTCCAGCGGCGGCACGGCCGGCGTGGACTTCGCCGCGGCGGCACCGGTGCACACGCTGCTCTCCGGCCCGGCCGCCGGCGTGGTGGCCGCCGGGGCGGTCGCGCGCTCGGCCGGATTCGACGACGCGATCGCCTTCGACATGGGCGGCACGTCCACCGACGTGTGCCTGATCCGCGAGGGCCGCCCCGAGGTGTCGACCTCTTCGGAGATCGCCGGACTGCCGTTCCGCACCCCGGCGGTCGGCATCCACACCGTCGGAGCCGGTGGCGGGTCGATCGCGTGGGTGGACATCGGCGGCGCGTTGCGGGTCGGCCCGCACTCGGCCGGCGCCGACCCCGGCCCGGCCTGCTACGGCCTTGGCGGAGACGAACCCACGGTGACGGACGCGCACTGCGCGCTGGGCCATCTCGACCCGGCGCGCGAGCTCGGCGGCGGCCTCCGACTGGACGCCGACGCCGCGCACCGAGCGCTGGGCACGCTGCCGGAACCGGCCGCCGGGGTGCTGGCCGTCGTGCGCGCGACGATGGCGCGGGCGCTGCGCAAGGTCAGCACCGAGCGCGGTGTCGATCCGGCCGGGCTCGCCCTGGTCGCCTACGGCGGCGCGGGCCCGCTGCACGCGACCGCGCTGGCGCGGGAACTCGGCTGCCCTGCCGTGGTGGTGCCGCCCGCGCCCGGCGTGCTCAGCGCGCTCGGCCTGCTGCTGGCTCCGCCGCGCTTCGAGGCGTCGCGAACGGTACTGGTGGATGCCGGCGAAGATCTGTCGCAGACATGGGATGAACTGGGCACCGAGGCACATCGAGAGCTCGAAAAACAAGGCGTCGCAACGAACATATCTCTGTCCAAAGTGGCCGATATGCGCTACGCAGGTCAATCCCACGAGCTGCGGATCGACGTCGCCGAGGAAGCGGATCTCGCCGAGCTGCTGCACGCCGCGCACCGCGAGTCGTACGGGTACGCGATGCGGGATGAGCGGGTCGAGGTCGTCACGCTGCGGGTCATCGCCCGCGGCGAACCGATCCTCGCGGGCCCGCCGCAGGACTGGGACCAGGGCGAACCGGAGCGCAAGCCGGATCGCGAGATCGGCATCGGCGACCGGACGGTGCGCGCGCGGATCGTGTCCCGAGCCGCGCTGCGGGCGGGCGACGAGGTCGCCGGTCCGGCGCTGATCGAGCAGCCGGACACCACGACGCTGCTCGCCGAGGACGAACTGGCCACAGTGGACGATTCCGGGAATCTGGTGGTGCGGTTGACATGACCGAGCTGACCGCCGTGGAGCTGGAGGTGTTCCGCCACGCCCTGGCCGGCATCGCCGACGAGATGGGCGTGGCGCTGCGCCGCGCCGCCTACTCCCCCAACATCAAGGAACGCGCCGACTGCTCGGCCGCGGTGTTCGACGCCGCCGGCGAGATGGTCGCGCAGGCCGAGCACATCCCGGTGCACCTGGGCGCGATGCCGGCCAGCGTCCGAGCCGTCCTGGACACCTGCGGGCCGCTCGAACCGGGCCAGCAGGTCTGCGTGAACGACCCGTACCTCGGCGGCACCCACCTGCCGGACCTGACGATCGTCGCCGCCGTCGGCCACGACGACCGGCTGCTGGGCTACGTGGCCAACCGCGCCCACCACGCGGACGTCGGCGGCGCCGCGCCGGGCTCGATGCCCGCGACCGCGACCGAGATCGCGATGGAGGGCATCCGCATCCCGCCGATCCACATCGCCGACGCGACCGGCGAACGCGAGGACGTGGTCCGGCTGATCGCGGCGAACTCGCGGACTCCCGAGGAACGCCGCGGCGACCTGCGCGCCCAGTTCGCGGCGAACCACGTCGGCGCGGTGCGAATGCGCGAACTGGCCGACAGGATGGGCTCGCGGCGGCTGCGCGAGGCGATGGCGGCGGTGTGCGACTACTCCGACCGCCGGGTGCGCGCGGCGATCCGCGACATCCCCGACGGCTGCTACCGCAGCGAGGACGTGCTGGAGATCGGCGACGGAGTCCCGATCAAGGCGGCGGTGACCGTGTCCGGTGACGAGGTGCTGGTGGACTTCGACGGCACGGCCCGGCAGATCCCGGTGAACTGCAACGCGGTGTTCGCGGTGACGCTGTCGGCCTCGATGTTCGTGCTCCGGATGCTCACCGATCCCGACGCACCGCCCAACGCCGGCTGCTACCGGGCGCTGCGCGTCGAAGCGCCGGAAGGCACGGTCGTGAACCCGACGTTCCCGGCCCCGACCGCGGCGGGCAACGTGGAAACCAGCCAGCGCATCGTGGACGTGCTGCTCGGCGCGTTCGCCCAGGCGATCCCCGACCGCGTGCCGGCAGGCAGCCAGGGAACCATGAACAACCTGCTGATCGGCGGCGGCGACCCGGCGTTCAGCTACTACGAGACGCTGGGCGGCGGCGAAGGCGGCACGCCCACCCGGCCGGGCATGTCAGGCGTGCACACGGGCATGACCAACACCCAGAACACGCCGGCGGAAGCGATGGAGCTGGACTACCCGCTGCGGGTCTGGCGCTACGAGCTCCGGCCGTCGTCCGGCGGCGCGGGACGGCACCCGGGAGGCGACGGCCTGGTGCGGGAGATCGAGGCGCTCGCCGACTGCACCCTGACCATCCAGTCCGAACGCCGCGAACACGCCCCGCGGGGCGCTCGGGGCGGCGAGCCGGGCGCGGTGGGCCGCAACGTCCTGATCCGGGCGGACGGCACCGAGGAGCAGCTCCCGGCCAAGGGCACCTGGCCGCTGCGCCGAGGCGACCGGATCCGCATCGAAACCCCAGGTGGAGGCGGCTGGGGAACTCCCGGCGAAGGCGACTGAGAGCTACCCTGGAGGTGCCGACCGGGCGCCCTGCGCTGGCACGTGGAGCTTTCGAAATTCCCGGCCCGGCGGAGCCTCCGACCCCAGCGGCCGGAGGCTTCCGCATTGCGGACCCTGCATCCGGCGCCCCGCCGAACGAGCGGGCGATTTCGCGCGTTGGTCGAACAGCTCGGTGACCGCGTGAAATGCCGGCCGTCGCGCCCTCACCAGGCGTCACTGCCGACACGGCCCAGCCGCCTTGACCTCATGCATACTAGAGGTTGCAAGGTGATCTTCATGGAGACGACGAGCACCGACGCGCAGCGCGCAGCCGACATCGAGGCCATCAAGCGGGTGGCCGCCACCATCGAGCACTCCCAGATGAACGAACTCGCCGAGGAGTTCATCGACCTGTTCCGGCACGACGCGATCTGGACAACGGGCGGCGGACGGAACCTCCTCGGTCGCGACACGATCGCGGCGTTCTCGCGCAAGGTTCTCCCGGGCGCGATGCAGGGCGCGAAAACCACCCTGGAGGTCGTGCACGTGGTGTTCATCCGACCCGACGTCGCTGTCGCCAAGGTGCGTCAACGGCGGTGGTCGACGATCGACGGAAAGCTGGTCGAGGACGAGCACGAGAGCACGCCGATGCTCGTCCTGGCCGAGGAAGAGGGCCAATGGCTCATGGTCGCCGGCCAGAACACCGGGGTGATCGACGTCGACGAATGACCGAATCCGCAGGTCAGCACCCGTGCGTACTTTCTGCTGCTATAGCGACACAAAGTGTGCACGGGCAGCTACGGGCCGAGGTGGGTGAAGTCCGGGAGCGGCGCCTCCGCCACCAAGGCCCGGATCGCTTCGTGGGCTTCGGTGGCGGTTCGGTCCTTCCGCCACCAGAGGGCGACCTCGCGGCCGTGGGTCACGTCGCTGATCGGGATCAGGCGGACTCCCGAGGTGTTCGCCATGACCATCGCCAGCGCGTTGGTCACGCCCACCGCGTTCCCCTTCCGCACCAAGGCGATCAGCGTCTGGGGCTGGTTCGTGCGGAAGATGACGTTGGGCACCAGGCCCGCCTGCTCGAACACCAGGCTCGACTCGAAGTGGCCGTTCGCGCGGTCGGTGTTCTCGCCGATCGTGATCAGCGGCTTCGCCGCCAGGTCCGCCAGCCGCAGCGGCCCGGCAGGCCGGTCCTCGCCGGGCGCCACCACCGCCACCAGCGGCTCCTGCCACAGCGGCTGGAAGGTCAGCGCGTCGCCGGCCGGCACCGGCAGCACCGGCCGGACCGCGAGGTCGATGTCGCCGGCGATCAGCGCGGCCTCCAGCTCCAGCGTCGCGCCCTCCCACGGTTCCAGCTCGATGCCCGGGAACTGCGCCGCGCTGCGCTCGAAGAGGAACGGGAACAGGTGCGCCGCCGCGCTGGGATAGGCACCGAGCCGGACGCGGCCGCGCACCCGGTGGGCGGCGCGCCCGGCCTCCTCGCTGGCGGCCCGCAGGTGCTGCAGAATGCCCCGCGCGTGCGGCAGCAGCGCGCGGCCTTCGGCGGTCAGCGCCACGGGGTGGTGCGACCGGTCGAAGAGTTGCACGCCCAGCGCTCGCTCCAGCTCCGAAACGTGCGTGCTGATCCGGGACTGCGACCGGTACAGCGCCTGCGCCGCGGCGGAGAACCCGCCGTGCTCCACCACGGACACGAAGCTCACGAACCAGTCGAGGCGGTAGCGGTAGGCTTCGCCGGGTTTCACCGCCACCACCTCGCGGCCCGTGGTCTGCTGGATGCGTTCATGCGGGTCAGCCGAACAGCTTGTCCAGCTGCTGGTTCACGGTCAGCACCGCGAGCACGCCGAACAGCAGGATCGACCAGATCAGCGCGGCCAGCCGGTAGCCGCGGACGCGGATCGCGGCGGGCAGCATCTTGCGGTTGATGGCGATCAGCAGTCCTGAGTAGACGAACATCATGACACCGCCGGTGCAGGCCGAGATGGTGGCGAGCAGCAGCGGCTGGCCCAGTCCAACGGCGACGACCAGCGCACCGATCAGCACCAGGCCCCACACCAGCACGGCGTAGATCTTGCTCTCGGAGGCGTTCGGGAAGTACGTCGTCTTCAGCACGTCGGCGGCCAGCCTGCTGGTGTAGTCGACGATGCCGAGCGCCGCCGCGAACAGCGAGAAAGCCCCTACGACCCAGAAGAAGTAGCCGAACCAGCCGCCGGCCGTGGCCATCATCTGCTCGCCCTCGACGCGCAGGAACGACACGTCGTTGGAGACGTCGCCGCCGAAGACGGTGGCGTAGGCCAGCAGCGACATGAACATGATGGACAGGAAGGTGATGGCGACGAAGGTGAGCAGCTGCTCCTTGTTGGCGAATCGCCACCACACCCGCCAGCGGGCCAGGTTCTCGTCGGTGGCCGGGAAGATGAACCCGGCCTGGCCGCGTGCCTCCGTCTCGCCGGTCAGCGGCGAGACGATCTTCGGGACGTAGCGGCCCATCCCGAATCCCTTGTCCCGAATCCAGTTGCTCTGCACCAGGTTCTGCCCGCCGCCGGCGCCCGCGAAGGCGAGGGCGCCCATCAGCACGGCGAAACCCAGTTCGGCGGCGGGGAATCGCGGCTGCGTGACGACGCTTGGCAGCGCCGCCCAGGTGTTGGCGCCGAGGACGAACAGCGAGCCGATCAGGATGAGCAGCAGGATCGCCGCGACCTTGAGCATCTGCGCGCGTTCCAGTGCGGTGTAGACGGCCGGCGCCAGCGTCAGGATCAGCGCCACGATCACGAGTATCACCACGGAGATCACCGCGACGTTGCCGCCGACGACGTAGCTGACCAGGGTCGCCGAGCTCGTCGCCCACGCCGGCCAGAGGTTCGCGAAGTAGGCCATGATCGCGAACACCAGGCCCCAGTGCTTCCACAGCCGGCTGAAGCCGGTGACCGCGGTTTCCCCGGTGGCCAGGGTGTAGCGCTCGATCTCCATGTTCAGGAAGTACTGCGTCACCAGGCCCAGCATGGCCGCCCAGACGAACGTCAGGCCGACCTGCGACGTGATGTACGGGAAGAGGATGAACTCGCCGCTGGCCAGGCCGACCCCGGCGGCGACGATGCCCGGGCCGATGAGGCGCCACTGCTTGCCGGGCGGCTCGGGGAGGTCGCGGACCTGTGGTCGCGGAATGTGCTTGTCGGGAAAGGCTCCGGCTGGATCGGAAATGCTCGCGTCGGCCATCTGGACACCCTTGTTCGTGGCTCGCCGGTTCAGCACAGCTGCCGATCACCGAGGCGCCGGGCCGCCCACCACCGGTCGGCCCGGCGGCGGGTCAACGCACGAACTGGTCGACGAAATCGCCGCCGAGTCCGACTTTCTCGTAGTGCGCGCGGCACATTTCGATCTTGGTGAACACGTCTTCGTAGCCCACCTGGTGACCGGCCTCGTCAAGGTAGATCATCGCACCGGTGATGTTGAAGAACGTGACCATTTCGTCGCAATCAGCGGGAACCGCGAGGGTGTGGATCTCGCCCGGCGGTTCGTACACGTAGTGCCCGGTCTCGGCCGTCCACGGATGTTCGTGGTAGTGCCACTTGCCCTTGATCACGTAGCCGTGCACCGCGCCTGGGTGGCGGTGCCGGGACACGATGCCGGACTTGGTCACCCACAACAGGTTGCACCACTGGCCGACCACGGTGTTGAACATCAGCGGCCGGAACCAGACGTCCGGCGCCTGCGGCACCCACACCCGGTCGTCCTCGGGCACGGCCGCGATCGCCACCTCGGGCGGGATCGACGGCGACGACAACACCTGGACATCGGACGACATTTCGCTCACTCCCAACTGGTTTCGGAGTTTGTCAGACGGCGAGGTAGCCGCCGTCCACCGGGAGTACCGTCCCGGTGATGAATTCCGCCTCCTCGGAGGCGAGGAAGAGCACTGCGCGCGCCACGTCTTGCGGGGTTCCCCAGCGGCCCAGCGGGGTCCGGCCGAGGATGCGCGCGTCGGTTTCGGGATCGGACTGCAGCTCGCCGGTCAGCGCGGTGCGGATCCAGCCCGGTGCCACCGCGTTGACCCGGATGCGGTCGGCCGCGTAGCCTGCCGCCAGCGATTTGGTCAGCTGCACCACGCCGCCTTTGCTGGCCGAGTAGCCGGGCACCTGCGCGCCGCCGAAGTAGCTGAGCATCGACGCGGTGTTGATGATGCAGCCGCCGGAGTGGGCGAGCAGTCCGCGGGCCGCCGCGCAGGCCCGCATGGTGCCGGTGAGGTTGACGTCGACGACCCGCGCGAATGCCTCCGGCTCCAACTCCGCGCCCCGGCGGATGATTCCCGCGCAGTTCACCAGGACGTCCAGTCGATCCAAACCGTCCACAACAGCCTTTATGGTTCCAGGGCGGGTCACGTCGGAGTCGAACGCGTCGATGGTCACGTCGAGTTCCGGGGAGGCCGGGCCCACCCCGGTGACGCGGACTTCGGCGTCGTGGCGGGCGAAGGCGTTGGCGACCGCGGCGCCGATTCCGCTGGTGCCGCCGACGACGAGCACCGACTTGCCGGCGAAGGCATCGGCTCGCAGGCTGGACAACTGCGATCAGTCCTTTCCGGAATGCGCTGCCGCCACTGCGGATTCGGGAATCCCGACGGGCTTTCGCACCAGGAACGCGTAGCTGAGCGCGGCGGCGATCGCGATCCCGCCCGCGGCGAGCAGGGCGATCACGAACGAACCGGTCTCGTCCACGATGATGCCGGTGATCAGCGGTGCGAACGCGCCGCCGAAGTAGCCGCCGAAGTTCTGCAGGCTGCCCAGCGACGCGGTGATGCGCTCGCTGCCCACCGTGGTCGCCAGCGACCAGGCGCCGGAGCTCGCCGAGTTCATGAAGAACTGCGACGCGGAGATGCACACCAGCGCCAGCGTGGTGCTCGGAGTGAGCGCGACCGGGATGGTGCACAGGCCGCCGATCAGCAGCCCGCCGCAGATCGGCACCTTCCGCGCGAGCATCGTGGAAACCCCGCGCCGCACCAGGAGATCGCCGACGCCGCCGCCGGCGAGCATGCCGAGCGTGCCGGCGAGGTAGGGCACGATCAGCGCGATCCCGGTGTCGGCCACGCTCAGGCCGCGCTCGCTCTCCAGGTAGGCGGGCAGCCAGGTCAGGTACAGGTAGATCGAGTAGATCACCCCGGAGAAGCCGACGATCATGCCCCACGTGGTGCGATGCCGCAGCAATCCGAGCCATTCCCGCATCGACACCGGCTCCGCGGCGGCCTGCGGCTCGTCGGAGAGCTGCTTGCGGTCCCGGTAGACGACGAACCACACGAGCGCGAGCACGACACCGGCCACCCCGGCGACGACGAACATGGCGCGCCAGCCGTAGCTGAGCATCAGCCAGGTCAGCAGCGGCGGGGCGATTGCCGGGGCGAGCGTGGAAGCCGTGTTGAACAGCCCGATCGGCGCGCCGCGCGATTCGCGCGGGAACCAGTCGGAAACCACCTTGGCGCCGCCGGGGAACGCGGGCGCCTCGCCGAGCCCGAGGAACAACCGGCCGAACAGCATCTGCTTGAAGTTGGCGGCGATCCCGCAGAAGGCCTGGGCGATCGACCACAGCAGCAGCCCGCCGCCGAGCACCTTGCGCGGCCCGAACCGGTCGAGCAAACCACCGGCGGGCAGCTGGGCGAACGCGTAAGCCCACGAGAACACCGAGAGCAGCAAACCCATTTCGGTGGGGCCGATGCCGAACTCGTCCTGGACGCTGTGGTTGGCGATGGCGAGCGTGCTGCGGTCGATGTAGTTGACGATGCCGATGAGCAGCAACATGACGAGCAGCACGAAGCGCATCCGGCGGATGCTCCGCGGTGGACTCATATCGGTTCCTCTGGGACTCGACGACTTTGTCGGAGTTGGAGCCAAGGTGCGAGAACGATCGGAACCGGGCCGGGATCATCCGGCAGCTCCTGGGGCTAGACCCTAAGCAGGCGATTCATCCAGGAGAAGCGCACTTTTCACATAGCCGCCATCCGCTACGCGGATACCGCGTGCTCAGCGCTCCCGCGCTTCCGCGCGGCGCAGCCGCTCCGCTGCCGCGTCGCGGTCGTGCTGCGCCCGCTCGCGGCGCTGGCGCGACGTCTTCGCTTTGCGGCGGTGCTCGCGAAGCTCGCCTTCCGCCCGCGCCAGGTCGTCGCGCAGCTCCTCCAGCGCGTCGCGCAGCTCTTCGCAGCGCTGCTCGGCTTCGCGCTCGGCGCGCTCGGCTAGCTCCTCTGTGCCGGTGGCTTCGCCCAGTTGTTCGTCGGTGTGCCGCAGTCGCTCGCGGAGCTCGCGCAGCTCCGCGTTCCGTTGGGGTTTGGGGCGTGCGGCGGTGCGGCGGATGGCCGCGACGGCGAGTTCGTCGAGGCCGAATCCGCTGTATTCGAGGGGTTTGGTGAGGGTTCCGGCTTGTACCGCGTGGCCTGCTTCGGGATCGGACAGCGCCGCGGTCAGGGTTTGCTCGACCTGTTGGCGGGTCGGTTCGGTGAGCCGGTGGCCGTGCTGCTCGGCGAGTTCCGCGGCTCTGCCGGTGAGCTCGCGCAGGAGCCGGGTGCGGTCCGCGGCGAGGGTTCGCAGGTCGTCGCCGCGCAGTTCGCGCTGCGCCGTTCGCAGCTTCTCGCCGAGTTCCAGGAGCGTGGTGAGGCTGCGGGGGTCTCGGGTGGCGAGCAGGTTCACCGCCCAGGCTGCGGCGGTGGGCTTGCGCAGCTTCTTGAGCTGGGCGGCGAGTTCTTGGTCGCCGCGTTCGGCGGCCGCCGCCGCGTGGCGGTCGCGGGCCGGGATGAACCCGGCGGGATCGGCCGCGTACAGCTCGCGGGCGAGGTCCTCCAACTCCACGGGATCAACGTGCCACGTCGGCCCGGCGTGCGCGATGCGGCCGGACGTCGCAGGCTCGGCGCATGACGGTTTTGGAACGGCCTCGCGACGGGGCGATGATCGCCGGGGTGTGCGCCGGGATCGCGAACCGCTTCGGCTGGCGCGTCGGCCTGGTGCGGCTGGTGTTCGTGCTCTCCTGCGTCCTGCCGGGCCCGCAGTTCCTGATCTACTTGGGCCTGTGGCTGCTGATGCCCCGGGCCAGGTGACGGTTTCCGCTGGTCAGGACCCGTGAGTGGTTTGGGGCGCTATAGCGGCTGTTTTGGATGTGGTGACGTGCGGATGTGGTAACGCGGGCGTTTTGCATTTGAAGCGGCGCAGCCGCTTAGCCCACCCTCGCAACCGGCACCGCCGCGGGTTCTCAGAGGTCTTCTCGCGAGGACAGCCCCGACGTGGTGAATTGGCATTCATGAT